>CAZGIV010000024.1:0-17421 GCA_964526175.1 uncultured Thermoplasmatales archaeon
CACGCGCTTGCATTCAGAACCATGAAATGACCACGGGGTTAAAAGGATTTTTCATTAAAATCTTATTGTGGTCGTTTGTCGAAGTTCATTCAAAGAGAAACATAACATTTTTTTATCCGTCACTTACTTATACTTGCTGTAACATTAATTTCATTATGCTGACCTCAAACCAAATCATAAAAACCTTAAACGTAAACCGTAAAGAAATTCAGCAATTCGGTGTAAAACGAATCGGCTTATTCGGATCGTTCCGTACGAACAATCAGCACCAAAAAAGCGATATTGATATTCTCGTTGAATTCAAAAAAGGAAAAAAAACGTTTGACAACTACATGGATTTGAAGTTTTTTTTGGAAAAATCATTCGATCGTTCTGTGGATCTCGTCATAAAAGAAGCGGTAAAACATGAGTTGAAACCCTCTATTTTAAAGAGCGTTCGATATGCCACGGGATAGTAAGATATACCTCAAGGATATTCTTCAGGCAATCAAAAATATAGAAGAATATACGAAAGGACTTTCATTTGAGGAGTTTTGTAAAAAACAACTCATTCAAGATGCAGTTATTCGAAATCTTGAAATCATCGGTGAAGCAGTAAAGCATATCCCAGAAGAATTACAAAAGAAATATCCGTCAGTGGAATGGAGGAAAATCGCGGGACTACGAGACATTCTGATTCATGCATATTTTGGTGTTGATCATGATATCGTCTGGGACATTATCAATAACAAGATTCCTGAATTAAAAGAACAAATTACATCAATTTTGAAAAAAAGAAAATAAGAATGTTAGTAAAATCGTGGAAAATATCGTTGAATTTTTCGTCGAAATATTCGTCGATTTTTTCGTCGAAAATCTTGGCGATCAGGACAAGTTCTTAACCACTAGACCACTGGCCCATGTAACAAATATAACGTATATTTAATTTTTATATAACTTTCTATCAATATTATCATTATTAATGTGATTATTTATTCCATTTTAGCTTTAAATTTTAGAGATCCGCATACTCATGGTTAAAACCATGATATAACCACGAGGTTAAAATGATTTTTCATATCATGTTCTTTGAATTAGATCATCCAAACACTAGAAATGGGCCGATGCATTCGCAGCTATGGCAGCACGAATAAGATCAATCAGAGCCTTCTCGTTAACCTCGGCACCCTCGTGGAAGTCAATAGCACGCCTCGTATTACCTTCGAGGCTCGAATTGAAGAGGTGTGATGGGTCTTTCAACGAGGCACCCTTGGCGAAAGTCATCTTCACGACGCTCTTGTACGTCTCACCAGTGCAGACCAATCCATTATGAGACCATGCAGGAATCCCCCACTTCCATTCTTCAATGATTTCGGGATCGGCTTGCTTGATGAGAGCACGGAGGCATGAGAGCATCTCGCCTCGCCAGTCGCCAAGCTCCTCGATTCTCGCATTTATCATCTGAGACGGGGATTCGCCCTTCATTTTCCGTTCGCCATTTGTTTGCTGTTCTTTCGAAGTTTTCACCATAAGTCTCATCCACTGTGACAATTTTACAATCTGGGTTCCTTTAAAAATATATGCTCCAATATGGAAAAAAATCCAGGGGGTTCAAATCCCTTCCCCTGTACTTTTTTAAATTATTAATAACCGCCCCAAGATTTAAAACAAGATAATAGATATTTAATTTTGAGGAGAAAATGAATAATCCCGGGAAAAAAATATTCTTGATAGGCGCATGTATTTTAATCATATATGGGATTTTTTTGGGAGCAATAGGTCTATACGAGGAATCTGGAAATCTAAGTTTTACATGGTGGTTTGCTCGATTGACCCTATTCGTAACAATATTTTCCGCTACCTTATTTCTTGGTTTATATTTTCTTAAACAAGAAAAATGATTGTCTAAATGTTCTAAAATATACGAAATGTTCACAAATCAATTCTTTTTATGTTAACAGGAGTAAATCATCCTCTGTCAGCGAATATCATGCCGGTAAATTGGTGATGGCAGTAGAACTCTTTTTCTGAAAAAACAACACTAAAAAGTGCTTATTGCCATTATAAGCACTCATGTGAGGTGATAAAAAAGTATGGAAAAACTCTACGCAGGATTAGACATCCATAAAGAAAAACTTGCAGGATGTATCATGGATAAAGATGGAACCATCACCAGAGAACACACCTTTCCATCTTCAAAAAAGGCACTGGAACGATTCCTCAATGGTATCCCCAGCTCAGATATCACGATCACGATAGAAGCATGCGGACTGTGGAGAGGAGCACATAGACTATTGACAGACATGGGATATCAAGTGAAACTCGCAAACCCGAAGAAGACACATGACATCGCATGCCAGAAAAAAACCGATAAGGTCGATGCGAGAATCCTTGCAGACCTTCTTCGAACCCATTACCTCCCCGAGGTATGGATCCCTGATGAACAAACCCTGCACTTCCGGGATCTCACACGACATAAGGCCACCCTCACCCGCCTGAAAACACAAGTCCAAGGGAAGATACGAGGATACCTCCTGCGAAAAGGCGCAAAGTATGGGAAACTCTCCAAAGAAGAAACATTAGCAACACTCACAGATGACCCAGATATTAACAATCTGATTCAGGTGTACCACAGCGTGAAACAGGAGGAAAACGAAGTGATGCGACGAATCAAAAAAATCGCACGAAACAAGAAAGAAACCACCATGCTCATGAGCATGCCAGGGATCGCAGAATTCTCATCACTCATGATTCTCGCAGAAATCGGCGATATACGACGCTTCTCCTCCCCGAAAGAACTCGTGAGCTATTCCGGCCTCTGCCGCGGGATATACCAATCTGCCTCAACGGAGCGATCTGCCCCTAACACAGCAGTGAACAAGTGGCTGAAATGGATCATCTACGAATGCTCCGGCAGAGCAACCATGCTTGACCCACGATTCCAAGACTATTACTACAAAATCGAACAACGGAAAGGATTCAAAACCGCACGAAGAGCCACCGCACGAAAAATGCTCACCATCATCTGGCACATGCTTGCCAACGAAGAACCCTACCATGTTGCATAAAAATAATGATTTCCGAGTCCTCTATTGGACAAAAAATATTGAGGGCAAGGGCACCCCCAGATTTGAACTAGGCCTATTTTGAGCCTCTACTTGGTGATTGGGGGTCCTTCAACCACTTGCCAAATTATGCCCCAACATTTGGGAGCATCCAGGAATGTTTGTGGATTAAGCCCCTTGCCGATAAAAAGATAAACGAGGTGAATATTAATGTAACGAACAGAAAGAGAGTTCTAAGGAATGTTCAAATCCCTTCCCCTGAACTAATTAATTACCGTGAATTTACTGGCAAATTTGTGCTCCCTTCCCGACGGAGCATATTTTCACTTTTTTCCAGGAGAAAAAGCAAAGAGGTTGAAAAAGTGAGGGAAGCACGAGTTTACTTGTAAATCGTACTACACTGGTAGATTCGTGTTCACTTCTTGATTGTCCCAAATCCCGCAGGGAGAGATACAAAGAAATATGGAAGGATGTGGGGAAAAACCTTAAATTAAAGCTCAGCTTATGGTTCTCATATACATTTCAAGAAGAAAAACAAAAGCAACAAACTGTCAAAACGGGAGTAGTAATTTTAATTTTGAGGAGGTGAAAAAATGAATCTTTGGCCCTTGGGATTACGACTTATGATAGGGGGGATCATCTTAATAGCTGTAGGCCTGTTCTTATTTGCTTTGAAGGGTTTTACAATAGTGTTAGCTATATCCATTGTAGGAATGATATTGCTTCTTGTAGGATTTATTCGGAGGCCTAAAAAGAAGAATTAACATTACTTAAGGGTAAGGGGTTCTGAAGTGCTTAAACATCAGATTTTGATGAGTTCGGAGGTGAATTCAACATAATATTCGAAGATCTGCTTGTATTCGGTTCGGTCATGATCGTGGCATGGTTCCTTATCATCTACAATTGGCCGCGCCTGCTTCTCTATGTGTACAAGAGAGCGATCCTTGTGAAAGGGTTCGGCGAAGGCCCAATCCCGATCAATACGCTCTATTTGGAGCCACAAAAACTCTTTGCAGAGCCCATAACTTCGCAATCTTCTTCGAGCTCGAATTTGATGACTGTTGGTGTGAATCACGACACACTCGCTATGGGCGGCTGGCTAGACCTCAGGAAAGGACCGCAGGTCCTGCACGTTCCCGACATGAAAGGCCGTTACTACAGCGTGCAGTTCACTAATCCGTCGAACAATACAGTTTTTGCCTACGTCGGCAAACGGGCCACGGGAACCAAGGCGGGCGACTACCTCATCACGGGGCCGAAATGGAAAGGACAGGTACCGAGCGCCATGAAACAGATATCCTCGCCGAAGAACTCGGTGCTGGTTATCGGTCGGGTGCTCGTAGAGAGCGATAGCGACCTGTCGACTGCTCATCATCTCGCCGAACAGATACGGCTCACACCGCTAAACCAGGAGGGATCGCTATGAGCAGCAGATCATTTTCTCTTCTTACCGTCCTTATCGCCGTGGTATGCGTCTATTTCATCATCAATGCGTTCATTGTAAATCCCACTTCAAGAAATGTGCGTAATGACGTGATTCAAGGTTTCTTCATCGGTTTTGGGCTGGCGTTTATCACGGCCCAAGTCTATGCGAGGATTAAGACTTCGAAGGTCAATGGCTGGACTACAATGTTCGGATGCGGCGAGCCCGGTAATGGCTTTGTGTTCAGAGCCGCGTGCGCCCAAGTATTTCTTGGCCCGATCAACGTACCGAAGGAGGCGATGTACTGGAAGAGGGACGTCGATGGTGCGGGTCATCCGCTGTCCGGGGACCACGACTATGTCATGCATTTCCCAGCCGGACAACTCCCACCGAACAATGCGTTCTGGTCGCTGACCATGGGTGATGCGAGCAATCATTTCGTACCGAATTCGTTAAATCGATACAACGTCAGTGACCGCTCAGGCCTCGTTCCGAATGCTGACGGTTCTGTCGACATTTACATCCAGAACGCTGCTCCGACGGGTCATGAATCCAACTGGCTGCCCGCACCGACAGGCAAGTTTAACCTCTGGTTGCGAGTGTATATGCCCGGTCAAACCATCCTGAACGGTGAGTACAAAGTGCCCCCCGTCGTGAAAGTGAGTTGATGCATAATAAATGATCAGTTACTGGCAAATTCGTGTCCTCCTCCCGACGGAAGCACAATAAAAAAAAAAAAGAAGAGAAGAAAAAGTTCGCCGATAATACCGACGCTTTTGTGGGCGCTTTTTTTCACTTCATAACCACTAGACCACTGGCCCAGTATGTCTTATTACGCGTAGCACAGGGTTACCATGCGCTTAAGAATATCGAATATCATTCCCCCCCTATGATTAAATTTGTTATTAATTTTTTCTTGTTTTTTATTTTTAATTATGTGAGCAAGATATAATAAGGTTCATTTCTACTTTCTTTAATAAATACATATAATAACAAAAAAAAAGCATATAAACCCAATTATCCATTAATATATATGTATTTATATTATTATTAATCCCTTGGGGGATCTTACTAGTATGGAAAAAATGGATGGTAAATCAAAACAGAATATGAAGACAATTGGTGCTCTTTTAATTGTAGTAGTTTTAGTTATTTCAAGTGTTTTTGCCTACTATGTATTTTATTATAAGACAGAAACTAAAGCTGAGCAACCTACCTCACAGATAATTGATACTCGAGTTAGCCCCCTCATTAGTCAAGGCTTGAATGTAGAGATTTTAAGAATTCGTAATCGTGGTCTAATGGATAAGATGCTAAAAATAGGAGGTAATGATTGGAAAAATCCCCCAAGTTTTTATTGGAAGGTTATTGTTGATGGTAAAGAAGATAGTAGTCTTGGAAGTGTTGGACTCGGTTCAAATGGCTTATATAATATGTGGGATACCATGGGACTTGAAGGCAGATGCGGTTTTAAAACAAAAGATGAACAATTAACATCCGATGTTACTATCATCATCTATGAGAGAGAAAAAACGGGTTTTCTTGGGCGTAAAACAACAGATGTTGAAAAACAAAAAATCAATGTAGTGTATGATTATCGTACTGGTCACTGGTCTGGCGATGATGATTTAAAAGATAGTGATGGGTACGGTCATGTTCGAGGGGAAATGTATGATGTTTGGTTCAATGTATATCAGGAGTGCTATAGTCATGATTATATTCCATATTGGATGAAAGTAAATGTATATCACCTTGATCCAACTAAAGATTATTCAAACTATGATCCGAACAATGATGGTATCCCTATACCATGGGATTGGAAATGGGGGTATGACCCGTTCGCCTCTGATAACCATACACAATGGGATCCAGATTGTGATGGTTTAACAAACCTACAAGAGTACCAAGAGGCGAAATGGTTTGCAGATCCATTCCAACCAGATATATACATTGAAACAGATGGAATGCAAAAAAGTAGATTCTTTGATGTCCAACATATTTTCTTTAAAGAAGCACAACAAATGTTAATAGAAAGATTTGCTCAACATAGAATAAATGTCTATATTGATGATGGCTGGCCAGATGGACCAAAGAATGGTGGGGGAGAAATGGTACCTTTCGTTAAAGAAATTTTAGATCCTCCTGGCGGTCAGCAATTAAGCTATTATCTGCATAATTTTGCTGATGAACGAAAAGGAATTTTCCATTATTTACTCATGGCTAATCAAGCAGGATATACTATGCCTTCAAAATTTAATTGGTATGATACAATGTTAGTTGGCAATAGCCTAAAAAATGATATAAAATTAAAATATGCTTTTACTAAAAGACAAATGATTGTAACAGTAGCAGATGGAGTGATGCATGAGCTTGGGCATGAGTTAGGACTAATGCCTGAAGAGTTTAAGGGCGTTGATATAAGTCCTACCACTGTTAGATATCCAAGTATGCCAAAAAATGAATACAATAACTACCTAAAGGAATATTACAGCATAATGAATTATTATTATATCTACGGTGGTATTGTTGGAGGCTCTCAAGTAAGAAAGGCCAGAACTTTATTCGATTACTCAGATGGATCCAATGGTCCACCCTATGATCAGAATGACTGGGAACATCTTTATCTTCCGACCTTTAAAATAAATTATATAACATATGAACAAGCATCAGATAAAAGCTTTGAAGATGTTGAACTAGTTCTTAAACAGGTAAATATTACGTCAAAAGACTGGGCTTATAACGTGAATTTAACACAACAATATAATAAAACAAACAACAACCTCAAATATTTTGATACCATAGGATTTGATTTTAAAGTGTTTGAGTATAATGGTACAGATTCAAATCAAAGCGGAAATATTAGGATATATGCTAGACCACAGGTTTATCCGACATATACAATGTGGTCATTTATAATTCAAGGAAAAGTAGATAGCTCCAATAATATCAAAATTTATTCACAACAAGATCAAATCAATCAGGTATTAAAACAAATCTCTGAAAACGAGAAAAACAATAATAACGATTAACGACAGATAGTGATTTTAGAATAATTATCGATACAATTATCATAAGATAAAATCCTTTCTTAATCTCCAGTGAATGATTGCATCACATTTTTAAAAAATTAGTTTTATCGATTATATCAGCACCGTATACGTCATCCCACTCGGAAAGGCAGTATAAGACAATTTAAAGGGAGAATCAATTATATTTTCATTGACTTGTGTTGAGAAAAAAGTCAGCATCTGAGTAGTGCCAGGTTTAATTGTTTCATCGATTCCACCTCCAGTTAGATCTATGACGGTACCATCCAGTGCGATTAAATACGTATCATCAACCCAACCTATCTTTTCTTGATTATTCTGAATTGAGACATTCACAATGAATTGTCCATTTTCCTGATGCATCCCTAAGACAGTCACCGCGATATCCTTTGTCGGCGGTGTGTAAAATACAAAGAGTAAGACGATAAGAAGAACGATAATAACTATTGCGACGACACTACTAAAAATCTGCTTTTTTCTATGAGCCTCAGGCATACGGACTAAAGCAATATCTCGTTCTCTTAATAAACTTATTCTCCCTTAGAAAACAACAAGGAAAACCATTACGAGAGAACTGAGATTACAGGCTGGCCAACAAAATTGATATACTTCTTTCGAGTTCAATAGGATGGACTCACCTATGATTAAAAGAGTGTTGATTTCAATAGGAGACAACGGCCTAAACGAAAATGTAACACGATATGCTGCACGGGTTTTTCCGTTAGCACAATTTTTCGTAATCAGCGTTGTGAATACCTATGAACGAGGGATTTCCTTAACCGATTTGCTCTACAAGGAGCTTTCATCTACAGCAAAAAAAGAAATCGAAAAAGCGACACAAATCCTCCACGAAGAAAAAATTACGAATGTTACAGCGACAGTCCTAGAAGGATTACCTGGGAAAGCCGTTGTCGGCTATGCGAAAAAAAATAATATTGACCTCATACTCCTCTATATAGACAGTAAAAAAGCTCAGGCATCCTATTACAAGATGGGATCAACCACAAGAGAAATCATAAAAAACTGCCAAACACCGGTTATGACGGTTACCACCGAAGTAAATAAAATACCAATCAAGAAAGTACTGTTCACAACCGATGGAAAGAAAAAATCCCAGCGAGCTAAAAACTTTTCCTTATTGTTTTCATCGTCCTATAAAGCAACATTAGAGGTTTTGCATGTATTTCATCAAAACGAAAACGATAAGCACGCGATGAACATCTTAAACGATATCGAATGGAAAGCATCATTTGTCCACGTAGAAGTAAAAAAATCGTTAGAACAGGGTAATGTGATAGAAAATATATTAGCCCATGCACAAAACAATGATGTGGTCATCATGGGTATCGAGAGAAAAATTCTGTTATGGCATATCCTTGGACGTATCACCCAGACGGTAGTCACAAAACCCTCTGTCCCTGTGATATTGGTTCATTATTTTAAAGAAAAGAGGTCCACAAAGTGACAATCCCGCAGATAATAACCCTCATTATATTTATTGTAAGTTATCTGCTTATATTCAGTGGAAAGCTGGAAAGAACTGCGGCCGCTCTTTTAGGATTATGTTCCATGGTTGCCTGTGGATATCTCTTTGGTTTTACAAATTTCGAAGAGATCTTAACGAATGTAGACTGGGAGGTTGTCATTCTTCTTTTTGGGATGATGACCTACGTCGGGGTGATGGCAAAAACCGGTTTTTTCAGATACATAGGTGTCAAAGCAGTGCAGCTGTCAAAGGGAAGACCCGGGTATGTCCTCCTCTATCTTACATTAATTACCGCGTTTGTGTCAATGGTCGTTGATAATGTTACGACGGTTTTGCTGATGATCCCATTGACCATTCAAATAGCTGAAATACTAGAGATCAACCCGATCCCTATCATGCTCAGTGAAGCGCTTCTTTCGAACATCGGAGGTGTTGCAACACTTGTTGGTGACCCACCTAATATCATGATTGGGGTCGCATCAGGATTCTCATTTAACGATTTTATTGTCCATTTACTCCCACCCGTACTCCTCTCTCTTTTGTTATCATTATTGTTAAGTAAGATTGTGTATCGCACATGGCTTCAACAGAGAGGAAAAAACCCTGAAAAATTATTAGAGTTAAATCCTAAGGACTACATTACAGATAGGAAAAAGATGAATTATTTACTGATCGTATTGGTAGGGATGATCATCTCTTTTGTCCTCGGAGGACCAGTTGGTGTTCCAACAGCATACGTCGCTCTGGCTGCAGGAGTAATAGCCCTTCTGATCTCCATGGAAGACCCCGCAGAAGCATTTAAATCAGTTGAATGGCCGACACTGGTATTTTTCATCGCGTTATTTGCCTTGGTTGGAGGGTTAACCGAATCTGGTGTCCTTGCATTATTCGCCCAGGGCATCCTCTCCATTCATGAAAACCTCATTATCATCGCTTTACTAGTGTTATGGATCACTGCATTGCTCTCAGCTGTTGTTGATAACATCCCGATAACAGCGGCATTCATCCCGGTTGTCTCAGTAATGGCAGCTAGCTACCATTCAGGGCTTTTATGGTGGGCGCTTGCAATGGGTGTTGGCATCGGTGGAAATTTGACTTATGTCGGGTCGTCAGCTGGTGTGATTACCATGTCGCTCTCAAAACGACATGGACAAACAATCACCAACAAAGAGTGGTTACGCTTTGGTGTGCCGGTAGGATTAGTTGGTCTAACGGTGTGTTCCGTTTTCCTCTTCTTCTTATAGAGGAGAACGACATATTTCTTTTTTTAAATGTATACATTCAAACTAAAATTATTATAGCAATGAAGGTGAATGCGATTGAAAAATCAAACACAGGCGTAAGGCACATTCTCATGTGTTTTTTTTTTTAAAAAAAAAATAACCTAAAAGCTAATCGAAAATTATTGCATAAATTCCTCATAGATTTCAGAAGTCTTTCGTGCAATAATGTCCCAGCTGAACTTTTGAATCACTTGTTCTCGGGCATTGCGTCCCATTTGAGTACGTCGCTCTTTTGATTCCAAGACCTGTTTGATACCCCATGAGATATCAGCAGGGTCATAAGGGTTGACATGTCGGCCGCATTCCTGTGCCCCAGAAGGGATAACCTGCTCCCTCATTCCATTTGTCCCACGAGCCCCTACCACCACTGGTTTTGCCATAGACATTGCTTCGGTACAGACTATCCCAAACGGCTCATACAGAGAGGGAAGAACAACAACATCACTCGCGGCATAATGCAGTATCCGCTCATCTTCATTTACAAATTCATTTCGAAGAATAACCTTTTTTTGTAACCCCAGGTCCTGTATCATCCTGCGAATATCGGTTTCCATGTCACCAACACCAAGGAGCACCAATTTTGTGTGAGGAAACTCCTTTAAGACAGTTGGCATTGCTTTTACAAGATTATCTGCTCCTTTCACTTTTACAAGCCGACCAACAAAAAAAAGCAGGGTATCATCAGGAGTAACCCCATACTTTTTTTTCAACGCGGCCACATCATGCTGATTGATACGGTCCAAGTTATATTTATTGGGGTCAACCCCATTCCAACAGACACGGATTTTTTCCGCAGGAAACCCAAGGTGGATTAACTCGTTTTTCATCGCATTTGACACGGTGATGATACCATCCGCGGTTTGCCCCCCTTCAAATTCAATGTGTTTTATCGTCTGTGATCCTCCACCAAGGGACCTACCCCCTTCTGTCGAATGTATATGAAAAACCAAGGGAATCTGTAATTCCTTTTTAGCAATCATTCCCCCGATGATTCCTAACCAGTCATGGCCATCAATAATATCAAAGAATCTCCCATCTGTTCCCCCTAAAACGTTCACAAGCTCTGACGCCGAGGCGATGTTATAGCTGATGACGTCAGCAAAGAATTTGAAATGAGACCCCCATGAGCAAACATCCTGATTAGCGAACAAACGATAACTCGAGGAGAGATCAAGTATCTTCGGCCGGTGTACTTCGACACCGTTCCATTGCTCTGAGACAGAAAATTTATTGCCACTATTTAATGAGAAAAGGGTGACGTGATTCCCTAAAAATACTTGTTTTTGTGATAACTCTTTGGCAAATGTTCCCAGACCACCCCAAATTGTGGGGGGAAATTCCCAGGAGAAATGTACTATTCTCATCGTTTCTGCTCGGCTATATGTTGGATTTTTTAACATTTGTGCGTCCATCCGTGAATCACCATTACAGCGAATACATCTCATGATAAATAAAATAATCGTATTTTTGATTCATTACTGTCAAGTAAAAAAAAATTTTCTTCTGTAGAAAGTTTATTAAGGTTTCTTTTGTTTATAAAGCAAGTGGGATTTCTATTACCAGGAGAAAATTAATATTAGTTACAAACAGAGAACCGTATGTTCACCGAAAGATTAAAAATGAAATCATTTGTAAAAAATCTTTAGGCGGAGTTATTTCTGCTCTTGATCCGCTCATGCAACAGCATAAAGGTATATGGGTTGCCTGGGGAAGCGGAAGTGCTGATTTTCTCGTCACTAATTCAAAAAAAATTATCAAAGTACCTCCAGAAAACCCGACCTATTTATTAAAACGAATCCCGTTGACAAAAAAAGAAATCGAAAATTATTACCATGGTTTTTCAAATCGCGTGCTCTGGCCCTTGTTTCATTTATTTATCGAAAAAATGAAACCGAAAGAATCCTATTGGAATTCCTATCGGAAAGTGAATAAAAAATTTGCGCAAAGTGTCCTTAACGAACTAGAGAACGACGATCTCATATGGATCCATGACTATCATTTATCGCTTGTTCCGTATTTCATTAAACAGAAAGAACCAGAAGCAAAAATAGCATTCTTTTGGCACATCCCATGGCCTCCATGGGAAATTTATTACACGTTGCCTTGGGGAAATCAACTGCTTGAAGGTATCCTTATGTCAGATTTTGTCGGGCTTCATACCTCTTCATATGTCTCTAATTTTATGAACTGCGCAGAACGTCAACCAGGAATGAAACTTGACACAAAAAAGAAAACAATTTTCTTTAAAGACCACAAAACAAAAATCGGGCATTTTCCATTAGGCATATCCTATAAAGAGTACAACCAACTCGCACACACCCCAACCGTGTCAAAAAAGGCTGAGAAATTAAAAAAATTATATGGAAACAAGAACCTCATCCTTGGCATCGATCGTCTTGACTATACAAAAGGAATTTTAGATAGAATAAAAGCATTTGAACTCTTACTTGAAGACAACCCGAAATATCGAGAAAAAGTAGTCCTAATTCAGATAGCGTCTCCCAGCAGGAACAAAATTGAAGAATACTTCACGATGAAAAAAGAGATCGATGAAGCAGTAGGGAGAATCAATGGGAAATATAGAAATGAGACCTGGACGCCGGTAATGTATTTCTATAAGGAAATATCACAAAATTCCCTGTTAGCCTACTACAAAATAGCAGATATTGGATTACTTACCCCGTTAAGAGACGGAATGAATTTGATTGCAAAGGAATTTATTGCGTCAAATGATGAGAATACGGTATTGATTCTTAGTGAATTTGCCGGTGCGTCTGAGGAATTAACCAATGCGATTATGGTTAACCCGTACGATATCCGTTCCATAGGAAGAGCAATAAAAACCGCGATAGAAATGCCCTGCGAAGAAAAAAAACAACGATTTCTATCCATGGAAAAAAAGGTAAAGAAACACGATTCCGAATGGTGGTATAGTAATTTTTTAAAAGAATGGGAACGAGTATATGCCTGATTTTCTCTTCGATCATATCTATCGCATATATAAAAAATTCCAAAAATCAGAGCATATATTTTTATTTTTAGACTATGACGGAACCCTGGTTCCTTTTAAGGATACACCGACTCAGGTCACCACTCCAAAACAGATAAAAAAAGTAATCAGACAATTGATAAAAAACCCAAAGGTCAAAGTGATTATTGCTACAGGCAGACAGCTCCAAGATATTAAAGAACTAATGAATGTAAAAGGAGTCTCTTTTATTGCTCTGCATGGACTTGAAATCGAGACCGCAGATGGAATGAAGTTTTGCTGGAAACAAGCTACACAAGCACGCTTGCTCATTAAAACAATAAAAAAAGACATGCAAAAGAAGCTTACAGATGAAAAAGGAGCGTTTCTTGAAGATAAAGAACTCACGATAGTATTTCACTATCGACTCCTCGCAAAAAATAAAATACATCCTCTAAGAGAGACATTTAAAAAAATAGTTCGTAACCATGATACACAAAAGATACTTGAGATTATCAACGGGGCAAAAATCATTGAAGCAAGACCTAAAGGATGGAACAAAGGAAAAGGAATAGAAATATTTCTTGCGCAATATACACCTGTTAAAAATATATTGCCCATTTATATTGGTGATGATATCACCGATGAAGATGCATTTCGATTTCTTGGAAAAAGAGGGATTACAATTCACGTTACCAATAGGTCAAAAAGAAAGACATCTGCTCGCTATCAGGTGAAAAATCCTGATGAGGTATATTCCTTCCTTCAATCTCTTTCTCAAATACAATTACTAAACAAAAATTAACCTGGGTTTTTCTTTGCCATAATAAAGATACCGATAAAAAAAAATGAGGCGTACGTTTAAATATAAATAAAAATATTTCCTGACCATTGGATGCACCAGGAGTTATTACATGGCGGTCGTAGCAATTAAGTCACTTGATAAATATCAAGAAATCGTAGGGGATTCTGTCGTTGAGAAAATCCGGGCTGAAGCGTCTTCATTATCAGAAAAAAAAATGGTTCACATCAATTCAACATATCAGGGAGGTGGGGTTGCAGAGATTTTGAACAGTCTGATTATCCTTTTAAATGACGTTGGGATCGAGACGGATTGGAGAATCCTTCATGGAACCCTTGATTTTTTTACTATAACCAAGAAATTTCATAATGCGCTTCAAGGAGATAGGATAAATCTCTCCGAGAAAAAAAAGGAAATCTATTATATTAATAACGTGAACAACGCGATTTTTTCCCATATCAATCATGATTTCGTTGTGGTCCATGATCCACAACCACTACCTATTATCACCTGTTACAAAAAAAGGCAACCCTGGGTCTGGAGATGTCATATCGATATTTCTACTCCCAACAGAGAAGTATGGAATTATCTTAAGATGTTTATCCTCAAATATGACGCGATGATTATTTCTATGGAAAAATTTAAGCCACGAGATATCCCAGATCGATTTATACCACAATATATTATCCGCCCATCGATTGATCCATTAATTCTTAAAAACAGAGATATACCGAGTTCCACCGTTTCAAAATATTTTACCAAATATGGTATAGAACAGAAGAAACCTATCATCACTCAAATATCACGCTTTGACAAATGGAAAGATCCTGAGGGCATGATCAAGATATTTAAATTGATTAAAAAGAAAGTTGATTGTGAGTTAATATTGGCTGGTTCCATGGCAACCGATGACCCAGAAGGTCAAGAAATATTTGAAAATTTAGAAAAACTTGTCGAACATGAAAAAGATATCCGGCTCATCATCAATGCACCTGATATCCTGATTAATGCACTACAACGAACATCCGCAGTAATAGTGCAAAAATCCATAAAGGAAGGATTTGCAATAACAGTCAGTGAAGCGTTATGGAAAGGTACCCCAGTTGTCACTTCAAATGTTGGTGGCATTCCATCTCAAGTAATTGATGGAAAAAATGGTTTTTTATTAGAACCGAGAGACTATGCTGGATTTGCAGAGAAAATTGCTTATCTGGTAAAACACCCAGCTATTGCAAAAAAAATGGGTGAATCTGGAAGGGAACATGTGAAAAATAATTTTTTAATCACCCGGCACCTCTTAGATTACATCCGGTTAATGAAAACATTACTCTAGTAATAATTTGCACTTTTCTGAAAAAGCTGTAGGACGTCTTATTAACCTAGCGAAGAGGTTCTTCGATAACGATGATATCTTTAACAGCGGATAACGAAGAGAATGGAAATATAATCTCACCATGAGCTGTTACTGTATATTTCTGAAGATCTACCTCTTTTGATGGTTTTATTAAAACCGAGGTAACCTCTCCTGAAATGCTATCTTTTATTGACTCCTGTACTTTTCCGATGATAACTCCTTTTGCATTTAACACGGTTTTCCCTATCAATATATCACTTACGTTTCCCATATTCCTTTCTCCCAAAAACATGTGTTCCTATGGAGATTCCTCTTATATTATTTTCTATTGCTCCTGAAATGGGATCTGCTTGATGCATCGCTTATTCAAGTGAATCAGATAATACATAAAATCAACCTATACTTATTCTATTCGACTTTGGATATCTTTGCAAACAGTCTTCATATGGTATAGGTTCACCATTTGTTTGCTTAGGTCTGTTGGTTTTTGGCTAAAAAGATCGTTTGCGTGGGGAATGCAAATTCAATCTGTTCCTTTTCAAATGCTTCAGCGATTCCGAAATTAATTTGCTGTTGAGTGTCCATATATTTATTATAGTCTGAGGAAGCAATGAAATAGACGATTTCGAAATTAAGACTAAATGCTCCAAACTCTCTGAAATGAATCCGATCAATCTGGCATAATTCGCATTTTCCTATTACCTCTCGAATCATGTCTTCAATCTTTCGTAGTTTCTCAATAGAGGTCCCATAGGTCACTCCGACGGAAAAGACGATACGTCGTTTCTGCAGTTTCTTATAGTTATGGATGCTTTTATCAAGGATCGTTCTGTTGGAAATAACGAGTTCTTCTCCTCGGAGCAGTTTTATCCGTGTTGATTTCATACTGACATGGGTAACTGTCCCTGCATCATCACCGATGACGATGAAATCACCGATTTCGAAGGGTCTGTCAAAGAAAATTGAAAACGCGCTAAACGCGTCGCCAAGTACGTTTTGAAGAGCAAAGGCAATTGCAATCCCACCAACACCAAGTCCGACTAAAGCACCAGATAAATCAATTTTACTGATATAGAGTAAAATGAGAAATGCGAAGATGTACACCACTGCATGGAGCATCTTCCTAAAAATAATAAGGATATTTGTGCTCATTTTCATTTTTCCTTTTCGTTCGACGCGTTCCGCATACCAACTGACAAGGACATTGATGAACCGAGTGGCGATATAGGCGATAAGGAGGATTTCTGCGGTTAGAAAAATATATCCAATATAGATAGAGAACACATCAAGGAAAACAAGCTGGTCAACCGCGTACCAAAAACCTATGAGAATAACAAGGAGATAGACAGGTCGCTTCGTGTTTTTGATGATTTCATCGTCAATGGTTGTTTTTGTTTTCTTTGCCCATTTCGTAAAATAATGTTCAAAGATATGATAGATAATCGATCCAATGATAATAGCAAGAGCAAAGAAGATAAGCGCGGCAATGACTTGGCTTACAATAGGGTTGACGGGAAAACCATTGTCTTGGAGTAGCGAGTTGATATATTCACCTAAATTTATTTCATATAACATAAAATCCAAAAGGGTGAAGGCGTTACTGATTTTTTAAGTTTTAGTTTAAAACATTATGCTTCGGGGCGGTAATGTTTGATAGATCGTATGGTAGTCAGTAATTACATGTACCAGACTCGAAATGAAGAGACAATCCCGATAGTATAATTGCAACCTCATAACGATTAGACCACTGGTTTAAATTAATACCTATTAATTTTAAATAGTAGCAAAAGAATATTTATAGTGGTAATCATTTATTAATTTAATATATTAAAATAAAGGGGATAATTATATGAAGATAAACAAAAAAATGTTATGCCTGCTCATGATAGGACTTTTTTTATTTTCTTATAGCGGGTCTGCTGCGAAGATTTCTGAGAAATCAACTAATTATTATTTACGAAATTCATCGAGTAGTGAAAAAGGAGACATTGATCCTTTAGTTGATTTGGAAGTA
>CAZGIV010000025.1:0-17219 GCA_964526175.1 uncultured Thermoplasmatales archaeon
TCCAAGACTTTCTCAACTATCGGCAATATCGGGTCTTAAATATTTTAGCAAAGATTTTAAATGTTAATACATCAAAAAGAATTCCTTGCTACGCATGGGCATTTGTCAATCATGAGAATGGCGGTGCAATAGCGACCATTGGAGCAACCCGTACCGCATTTGGTGGTATCGATGAAGGTGCTGGGAAAATGTCCCTTGAGTTCTTCTCCTTATATAACAGCAGTCAGTACCTTGGGGAGATGATAACTGGGATGCAGAACGGATACATCACTGATGTACATGGTGATGACTTTACCGTTGAGGAGTTCATGCTCTTAGGTGATCCAACCCTGAGAATCGGTGGGTACCCTCCTGAGTAGTTTGGGATTTTCTTCTTTTTTTCTTTTTTTTAAATCAAAAAACCTATATCAAGGAAATAGTTACTACGAATCTGTCCATGAATAGTAAAGAAAAATATAGGATGATTCCTGATTATGGTGATCCAAACGATCCTTTAGTACGAGCAAAATATGGGTATCTCGAGGGTATTGTAAGTATTATTGGAAACACTCTCCTTTTTATCATAAAATTAACAATGGGTTTACTAATCAATAGTATCGCATTAATCGCTGACTCGGTTCATACGCTCTCAGACGTTGGAACATCTATGGTGGTAATCATTGGTTTTAAAATTTCGACAAAACCATCTGATAAAACCCATCCCTATGGATATGGACGGGTTGAATACATTGCAACAATAATTATCGCAGTTCTCCTTGTGATAACCGGTTTTGGATTCATTCAGCAATCGATTGAGAGAATAGTAAACTCCGTTAGCATCACCCACAAAGAGTACGCATTGGTCATTGGTCTTGTTCTTCTCCTTTCAGCTTTGGTGAAGGAATGGATGGCGCGATTTTCCTTAGCAATCGGGAAAAAAATCAATAGCGATATCCTCATCGCTGACGCATGGCATCATCGTAGTGATGCATTCGCATCAATTGGTGTCGGAGTGTCTATTATTGGGTCTTTCTATGGATTTCCACTTTTAGATCCGATCTTTGGGATTATCGTTTCACTTATTATAATCTATGTTGGAATAACGCTTGCTAGACCCTCAGCAAATTCCCTTATCGGTAAATCTCCTGATGACGATAGTATTGAAAGCATACAAGAGATTGGTCGTCAAATACAGGGGGTCAAAAACATCCATGATATCTCTCTGCATGATTATGGTCTAACAAAGATCATTACATTACATGCAGAAGTCGATAAGGATCTCCTGTTAGATGATGCTCATGCCATCGCTGATAAACTTGAAGAAAAAATCAAAGAAAAGATGAATTGTTCAACGATTATTCATGTCGAACCAACAGAATTCCATCGAGAGGCATTTGTAAAAAAGAAAATCATTGAAAGTATTTTACATAAGCAAAAATGGGTGATTTCCTTTCATAATATCTGTATAATCAAACGACCAGAGCGAGATGATATTTCGATGCATCTTGTTGTAAATAAGGATATGAATATACAAGATTCTCATGAATGTTGTCATCAAATAGAAGCAATTATCCAGAAGGTGTACGGTTCATGTGATATACATATCCATTTGGAGCCTTGTAAACAGACCGATTGTCGGATTTGTTCAACACCTTGTAAAGAAAAGAATAGGTAGTGATACATTTTTTCCCCGGTTTATTCTTAACATTTAAAAGCTTCTGTGTGTTTCCTGGCGAGTAATGAACTACGAAACTCTTCAGATAATTATTAACGACAGGGTTGCGTATATAACACTAAATCGCCCTGATCGCTTAAACTCTTTTGACATGAGGCTCGGCCATGAACTGTATGATGTACTCCAGATTGTGGCTCAGAATAACGAAATACGTGCCGTGGTCCTTCAGGGGACCGGGAAAGGATTTTGTGGTGGTGGTGATGTCAAGGAAATGCATGCTGCTAAGGATAAATCAAGATACCTTCGAGATCTCACCCGGGCGATCCATCGATGTGTCATTGAAATTCGGACCATGGAAAAACCGGTCATCGCTGCAGTGAACGGAGCTGCGTTTGGTGCTGGATTGTCACTTGCCCTTGCCTGTGATATGATTATTGCCGTAACAGGAGCAAAGATGAGTACTGCGTTTATTGGTATCGGTCTTGCGCCAGGTTGTGGGACACAGTTTGTCACAAAAGCTATAGGATATCAGCGAGCTTGTGAATATATTTTGACCTCAAAAACGTTTACTGCTGAAGACGGATATCATCTTGGGATTGTCAACAGCGTAGTTGAGCCAGAAAAACTCGATGTTGCTGTTGAAGAACTTGTATCTGCATTTCGGTCACTACCCCCGATTGCTGTTGGAAAAGCCAAGATGTTGATTAATAAAAGTCTGGATAATGATATGATTTCCCATCTGGAACTAGAGAGCAAGACTGCAGCGTGGTCCGCAGGAACAGAGGATTTCACAGAAGGCGTGACCGCTTTTGTGGAAAAACGTAAACCAATCTTTAAAGGAAAATAGAGGAGAAATCGGCAATTGTCGATAAATTTATGGAAACCTTTATGTATTAACTTCTTATGAGTGCGATACAGTCCCAAGGGGAGGTAGCAGGATGAACTATGAAACCCTTGTCTATACGAAAAAAGACGATATTGTCACAGTGACATTGAATCGACCAGATGTTCATAATGCGATGAATGAGATGCTGATGAACGAACTAACAGCGTGTTTTCAACAAGTTTCAAATGATGATTCAGTGACTGCAGTAATCCTTACCGGGAACGGAAAATCCTTTTGCGCTGGGGCAGATCTCACCTGGATGAAACAGATGGTGAATTTTTCAAGGGAGGAAAACAAGAACGATAGTCGTCTTCTCCTTGATATGTATGAGACCATTTATTCCTGTCCTAAACCAGTCATTGGTCGGATTAATGGCCATGCGTTTGGAGGTGGTATTGGACTGCTTGCTGTATGTGATATCACGATAACAGTTCCTGAGCTGAAGTTTGCATTCAGTGAGGTGAAGCTTGGGATTATCCCTGCCGTGATTTCGACTTTTGTCGCAGCTCGAATGAAACCTGCGGACATGCGTCGTTTCTTTATCACTGGTGAACGTTTTGATTCGGTAATAGCAAATGAAATCGGATTGATTGATCTAGTCATCCCATCCGAGAGGCTTGATGAGACGGTTCAAACCTTCGTTGAACACATTCGCTCATCTGGCCCCCGTGCGATCAAGGAGATTAAAGAGTTGATTGATAATTTTATCAAAATGGATGTTGAGAAATATAAGGAGCTAACTGTTGAAAAGATATCTGAGCTTCGGGTTTCGCAAGAAGGACAGGAGGGAGTTACTGCTTTCCTTGAGAAACGAAAACCGAACTGGAAGAGGTAAACATCATGTTTAAAAAAATATTGATTGCAAACCGGGGGGAGATCGCTGTTCGGATCATCAAAGTTTGTCAGGAGATGGGCATTAAAACCGTTGCCGTGTATTCTGACGTCGATCGGAATTCACCGCATGTGCAGATAGCGGATGAATCCATTGACCTTGGCGATCCTACTCCGTCTGAAAGTTATCTGAATATCGCGAAAATCATTGAAAACGCGCAGCGTGTCGGTGCTGAGGCGATTCACCCGGGGTACGGATTTCTCGCAGAAAACCCAGATTTTGCGAAAGCCTGTGCCGATAAAGGTATTAAATTCATCGGGCCGACTCCAGAAGTTATTCGATTGATGGGTGATAAAATTGAGGCGAAGAAAACTATCGCAAATGCAGATGTTCCAGTAATACCTGGGTATAATGGGGTAAAACAGGATCTTCAGACCTTAATAAAGGAAGGTAAAAAAATTGGGTTTCCTCTGCTAGTAAAAGCAACTGCAGGGGGTGGCGGGAAAGGAATGCGTATTGTTCAAGCGGAATCCGAGCTTGAGCAATCTATCGAGAGTGCGAAGAGAGAAGCAAAATCTGCCTTTGGCAATGATTCTGTTTTTCTTGAGCAGTATATCGACAAACCCCGTCATATTGAGTTTCAGATTCTTGCTGATGAACATGGTCATGTGATCCATCTGTTTGAGCGGGAGTGTTCGATTCAACGTCGGCATCAAAAGATCATCGAAGAGACTCCATCGCCAGCGATGACACCTAAGCTGCGGGAAGTCATGGGAGACGCAGCGGTTGCCGCTGCCAAAGCAGTTGGATATACGAACGCAGGTACGATAGAGTTCATGGTCGATGGTAAGCATAATTTTTATTTTATGGAAATGAACACGCGTCTGCAGGTTGAACATCCGATTACGGAAGCGACAACCGGTATTGATTTAGCGAAATGGCAGATTCGTATTGCGAGTGGTATGGAACTGACCATTAAACAACATGATGTACTCCAACGTGGTCATGCGTTGGAATGCCGTATCTATGCAGAGGATCCATCAAATGGGTTTCTTCCAAGTATCGGAACCCTTGAAAAAGTCGAAATTCCTATAGGACCAAACATCCGCAATGATACTGGTGTTGAGACAAACTTCCATGTTAGCTCCTATTACGATCCAATGCTTGCAAAACTCACGGTGAACAGTGAAAACCGGGAGGAGAGTATTAATAAAATGATCTGGGCGCTTTCCCATTACATCATATTAGGTGTCACCACAAATATCTCGTTTTTAAAGAAGATTCTTGAACATCCTGAGTTTAGAAAAGGAAACATCACCACGCATTTCATCAATGAGTATTTCCATGATTGGATGGTGACCAAAGAAGGTCTACCCCTTGATGCACTCATTGCCCTTGCCGTGTATGATTCGTTGCATACCCAGAGACAGGAGGTAGTGAGATACAAAGAAGCAGATCCACATTCCCCCTGGCAGCATGTGGGGCGTTGGAGAATGGGGGCCTAACCATGTTCATTAATTACGAACACAACAACCATGTGTATAACGTGACCGTAGAACGTCGGGAGAATCAATTTTTCATCATGTATGATAATAATGAATACACGGTGACAGCAACGGAACTGAAACCAGGGCAGATCTTCATTCAACTTGGTGACCGAGTCATTAAAAGCATCATCTCCCAAGGACATGATAACAAGTTTGTTTTTATTGACGGAAACGTCTTTAAAGTAAAACGGATAGAACTAACCGGGAGGAAAACCTCGGAGAAAAAAGAAGGGGACCTGCATTCACCGATCTCTGGGACGGTTGTCTCAGTGAAAATCAAGGAGGGATCATCGGTGAAGAAAGATGATGTAATCCTGATTATTGAGGCAATGAAAATGGAGTATCTGATACGAGCACCATATGATGGAAAAGTGGAAAAGATTCATTTTAAGGAAAAGAATCAAATTGAGATTGGCCAGCTCACTGCTGAGATAAAAAAAGGAGCGGAAAAAGATGGAAGTCATTGAGAGTACGATTAACCCTGCTAGTAAGGAATATAAGGAAAACTTCGCGCATTATGAAAAATTTATAAAGGATATGAAAGGAAAAATTGCCACCGCGATGAAAGGAGGTGGTGAAGACGCAGTCAAGCTTCATAAACTCCGTAAGAAGATGCTTGCACGGGAACGCATTGATGCATTACTTGACCCGGAGTCCCCGTTTATAGAATTCAACACCCTTGCTGCCTATGATATGTATGACAATAAGGCACCTGCTGCTGGTATTGTCACCGGTATTGGCATCATTCATGGCAGGGAAGTCGTCATTGTCGCTAACGATGCGACCGTGACTGGTGGGACGTATTATCCTATAACGGTCAAGAAACATCTGCGTGCACAAGAAATCGCTATGGAAAACAACCTCCCCTGTATTTATCTCGTTGACTCTGGGGGTGCGTTTCTGCCGATGCAGGATGAGGTGTTTCCTGATCGAGAGCATTTCGGACGGATTTTCTATAACCAGGCAAAGATGTCTTCCCTGAAAATCCCGCAAATCGCCTCAGTCATGGGATCCTGTACCG
Organism: uncultured Thermoplasmatales archaeon; assembly: GCA_964526175.1. GTDB lineage: Archaea > Thermoplasmatota > E2 > DHVEG-1 > DHVEG-1 > SM1-50. Next base: position 5,941 of record CAZGIV010000025.1, read on the forward strand.
CCGGAGGTGCGTACGTCCCTGCGATGTCTGATGAAACCATCATTGTGAAAGGGACCGGGACTATTTTTTTAGGTGGTCCCCCCTTAGTTAAAGCAGCAACCGGGGAGGAAGTCACTGCAGAGCAGCTCGGTGGTGCTGACGTGCATTGTCGTGAAAGCGGGGTTGCAGACCATTACGCGTTAGATGATCATGATGCGATACGAATCAGTCGTAACATTGTGGAAAATCTAAACAGACCTGAGAAAACCCATTTGGACATCAAAAACCCTGAGGAACCTGCCTATGATATCAAAGAAATCTATGGGATTTTATCCAAAGACCCACGTCAACCTTTTGAGGTTCGAGAGATCATTGCTCGTATCGTAGACGGGTCACGATTCCATGAGTTTAAATCTTTGTATGGTACGACTCTTGTGTGCGGGTTTGCTCGGATCATGGGCTACCCTGTTGGAATTCTTGCGAACAATGGGGTGTTGTTTTCAGAGTCAGCGTTGAAAGGGACTCATTTCATTGAACTATGTTGCCAACGAAAGATACCGTTGGTTTTTTTACAGAATATCACCGGGTTTATGGTCGGTAGGAAATACGAGGCTGGTGGCATAGCAAAAGATGGAGCAAAAATGGTCACCGCGGTGACCTGTGCGCAGGTACCCAAGTTCACGGTGATCATTGGCGGGTCATTTGGTGCGGGCAACTACGGGATGTGTGGTAGGGCGTATGGCCCCAGGCAGCTTTGGATGTGGCCGAATGCACGTATCTCAGTCATGGGCGGTCAGCAGGCAGCGACCGTGCTTCTCACAGTGAAACGGGATCAGCTTTGGAGAAAAGGTATTGAAATGACGAAGAAAGAGGAAAAGGAACTGACCGACCCGATCATGAAAAAATACGAAGCAGAAGGCAACCCGTATTATAGTACTGCCCGTATCTGGGATGACGGTATTATCGACCCGGTAGATACACGATTGGTCCTCGGTCTGGGAATATCTGCATCATTAAATGCTCTGATCCCTGATTGGAAACCTGGTGTCTTCCGGATGTAATAAACGACGTTGGTTGTGCTATGGACTATGATGTTATCGTTGTCGGTGCCGGGCCTGCGGGTTCGACCGCTGCAAAAAACCTTGCGGAGAAAGGAATCAAGGTTCTCCTTCTTGACAAAGCGACATTTCCCCGAGATAAACCCTGCGGTGGTGGTCTTCCGACTCGTGTTCAGAAACGATTTCCGTATATCCAACCATTCATTGATTCAATCTCCTATGGGAGTACGACGTATTCGTCCTCCCTTCGATACAAATATAGTCTCATTAGGGAAAAACCATTTCTGATGATGGTACTTCGAAAAGACTTTGACTATGGCCTCCTGTCGCTTGCCAAACAAGCTGGTGCGGTTTTTCTGGATGGGCGATCAGTCGTCGATGTTGTTGTTCAAAAAGAGAAAGTATCGGTGATGCTCGACGATGGGCAAACCATGGAATCACAGGTAGTGATTGGTTGCGATGGGATGCATAGTGTTGTAGCAGAGAAAACAAATTTGTGTAAACACCTCGAAGTTATCTGCATCGCCCTCATGCAGGAACAACCGATGACGCCAAAGCAACTTACAACATTTTTTACAAAGAAACATCTCATTTATCTGTTCATTAAAGCGCATGGGATAGCGGGGTACGCCTGGGTGTTTCCGAAGAAAAACTGCGTAAATATAGGAATTGGTGAATTCCAATCTGCTGTTTCGAAAACAAGACCGAAAATCCCCCTGAAAGAGACCTATGAAGCATTGATTACGGTCCTAAAGGAAAAAAATTTACTCCCCACAGAGTTCCAGATTGAAAATCTAAGAGGAGCAACCCTTCCTATCTTTCCGTTGGAGAACACCTGTGGTAATCGTGTACTCCTCTGCGGTGATGCAGCAGGGTTCATTAACCCAATCACCGGTGAAGGTATTTACTATGCAATGGTCTCCGGGCACATCGCTGCGAACATCATCACAGAAGGATTGAAGGCAGGAGACCTGAGCCGCCATTTCCTCACAAGGTATCAGACGTTGTGGATGGATGATTTTGGAAAAGACCTTAAGGCACTCGGCAGATTTAATAATCAATGGGGGAAGGATTCTGAGAAAATAGTTCGATTGATGATGTATGATAAGAAATTCGCCAAGCTTATCATTGGTGTTACTGGGGGGCAAATCAGTTTGACGAAATATAAAAACGCGTTAATCATCCGATATATCTATGCTTTTTTCAAGGGTCTGTTCAGTAAAAAAGAAAAATAATAAGCGATGGCGTTATTGTTTATTCCGAAGCTCACGTCTGAGTATTTTTCCTGAGATCGTTTTTGGCAACTCGTCCATGTATTCGATGATGCGAGGATATTTGTAGGGTGCTGTCACTTTTTTAACGTATTCTTGGAGTTCCTTAGTAAGTGCCTCTGATGGTTTATAGCCTTTGGCTAGAACAACATAGGCTTTGACGACAATACCTCGGATCCCTTCAGGATCTGGGGCACCGACCACTGCGCATTCCGCAACCGCGTTATGTTCAATGAGTGCAGATTCAACTTCGAATGGTCCTATCCTGTATCCTGATGATTTGATGATATCGTCATCACGACCGACGAACCAGAAATACCCGTCCTTATCCTTATAACCGTGATCACCGGTGTAATAATACTTGTCTTTGAATGATCGCTTCATAATCTCTGGGTCTTTCCAATACTCTTTTAAAAGTCCTGGCGGTCGTACATCACCGATGTAGAGTGCGATGTTACCGACTTCGTTTGTTTTCAGTTCTTTACCATTGTCATCTATGATGCGGACGTCATGACCTGGAGTTGGTTTTCCGACAGAGCCGTACTTGATAGGCATGAAAGGAAAGTTGGATAAGACACAGACCGTCTCGGTTTGTCCGAAGAAATCATAGATCTCAAGGCCGAATGCCTCCTTCCAGACTCTTATCACCTCAGGGTTTAATGGTTCACCGGCACTCATACAATGGCGTAGTTTGAGCTTGTATTTTGAGAGATCCATTTGAATAAGCATCCGATACACGGTCGGTGGTGCACAGAAGGTGGTAACACCATATTTTTCCATCGCGCGAAGCAGTCCATCTGCGTCGAATCGACCTGGTGTTTCCCATTGGATAATAGCAGCACCGACGATCATCTGACCGAAGAGTTTTCCCCAGGCTGCTTTTGCCCATCCTGTTTCAGAGACCGTCCAATGAAGATCGCATTTCGTCAGTGCTTGGGCGAACCGTGCGGTTACTTCATGACCTAATGGGTAACTATGGGTATGGAGAACCATTTTTGGATGACCTGTTGTTCCCGAGGTAAAGTAGATAAGTAGCGGTTCGTCTGCCCGTGTTTTCTCAATCTCTTTTTGAGAGAGTTCTCGGCTCGCGTTTTTCATTTCATCAGTGAAATTGAGCCATCCTTCGCGTTTCCCATCAACTAGCATGATATGTTTTAATGTCTTGCAATTCTTTGTAACTGCTTCGACACGGTCTGCATGGTCAAGATCGGTAAGGATCATACATGCTTCAGACCGGTTGACTCGGTATTCGATGTCTTTTGAGGTGAGTAACACAGTCCCTGGCATGGGAACCACACCAAGTTTGAACATACCGATTAATGCAATGTACCACTCAGGTATACTTTGAAGAATGACTAAGGCGCGTTCTCCTTTTTTCATACCAAGTCTCTGAAGCATGTTTGCAAATTGGTTTGATTGAACTTTTAGGTCATAAAACGTGTGGTACCGTGCTTTTTCTCCAGTTCGATCAATCGATATTAGCGCAAGTTTTGTTCGATCTTCTGCCCATTGGTCGACGACGTCAAAGCCAAAGTTATAGTACGTGGGTATCTTCCAGGTAAATGTTTTGTACAATTCTTCATATCGGTCTTTTTTCAAAACAGTTTCAGGTTTTATTTTTTTTGATTTCATTTTTACCCCCCAGTACGAGTGTGTTAGAGCCCAAGTCGTTTTGCGATAACCATTCGTTGAACCTCTGAGGTTCCTTCACCGATCTGAGTGAGTTTTACATCCCGGTAGAATCGTTCTAATGGTAAATCTCGCATGTACCCATGTCCCCCATGGATCTGAATCGCATCGCGGGTAGCTTTCATTGCAATCTCTGAAGCATAGAGTTTAGCCATGGATGCCTCGATGCTAAACGGTAACCCTTTTTCTTCCAGGTACGCTGATCTCATGACAAGGAGTCGCGCAGCATCTATCGAGGTTGCCATGTCTGCAATCATCCATTGGATCGCTTGGTTCTTTCCTAGTGGTTTACCGAACTGTTCTCGTTGTTTTGCGTACGCGATACTTTCATCAAGGGCACCTTGGGCGATACCGACGGCCATGGCTCCTATCGCGGTTCTCCCGCGGTCGAGAATTGTCATCGCACCAACAAATCCGAGGTTCTTTTCCCCCAGTAACTGTTCTTTGGGAAGACGACAGTCCTCTAAGATTAATTCTACAGTGTGGCTTCCTCGAAGTCCAAGTTTGTCCTCAAGGACACCAACGGTAAAACCTGGAGTATCTTTTTCAACGATGAACGCACTGATGCCTTTTGCTCCTAAGGTCTTGTCGGTTTTTGCCATGACGGTGGTGACCGCTGCGATGTCCCCACTGGTGATGAACTGTTTTGTGCCGTTCAGCACCCATTCGTCGTTCTCAAGGACCGCCGTAGTTTGTAATGATGCAGCATCTGAACCTGCGTTTGGCTCGGAGAGTGCCCAGGCTGCAAGTGCTTCACCATGGAGCAGGTTCGGGAGGTATTTCTTTCGTTGTTCCTCAGTTCCTTTTTCGTAGATATGGCCGACGCCAAGGGAGTTATGCGCTTCTACTGTTAGACCTGTGGATCCACAGACCCTGGATATTTCTTCTAGTGCGATCATATAGCTGATTTTATCAATGCCTGCGCCGCCGTATTTCTTTGGTATTGTCATACTCATGAGACCGAGTTTTCCCATTTTTTTGTACATCTCCCATGGGAAATATTCTTCTTTGTCGATTTTTGAAGCGAGAGGTTTGATTTCTTTTTCAGCAAATTCTCTGACGGTTTTTTGAAATAATTTCTGCTGTTCGGTGAGTTGGAAATCCATAGGAATCCTCATATCGTGATAGATCATGGGTCTTTAAATTTACTCCTTTTTCGTATCGAAGATTTTTAGTAGGGACAACTGATGTAGATACTGGGTGGCTTTGGAGAAGATATCTCTGGAGAAAGGTTGGATGTGACGATGGAATGATTCTTATGGAATGTGATAGGACTGTTCAGAAGGGTGCTGGGGAGCTTATTGGCTGGCATGACCCTGATGAAAACCGCGAGTGGATTGTTCAAAATAAATCTCGGGGTCTTATTGATAAACGAATGTCTGTGCAACAGGCGGTGTCGAAGTTTATCCCTGATGATTCGTTGCTTGCGATGGGGGGGTTTGGGCATGTACGGGTATCCATGGCGATTGTCTACGAGATTATCCGGCAGAACAAGCAGCATTTGACGATGTTCGGGAAGACCGCAGTGCATGATCTTGATGTGCTGGTTGGTTCTGGATGTGTCGACAAAGTAGAGGTTGCGTACTCGTTTGGTCATGAGTTACGCGGGTTATCTCCCGCGTCGAGGCGTGCGGTGGAAACCGGAAAATGCAAAGTCACCGGTGAGATTAGCAACGCTGGTTTTCAATGGCGGTTCCTTGCAGCGATGATGGGTCTTCCGTTTATCCCGACAAGGGTCATGCTGGGGACCGATACATTTGCTCATAGCTCAGCGCAGACTATGGTTGATCCTTTTAGTGGGAAGCGGCTGTGTTTGCTTCCGGCTTGTTACCCTGATGTCGCTGTGATTCATGTGCCTCGTTGCGATAAGTTTGGAAATGCACAGATTGATGGAATAATTGTGGAGGATTTTGAGTTATCCAGGGCAGCACGTCATCTGATTCTGACGACAGAAAAAATAGTTGAGAGTAAGGACATTCGTCAGGAACCCTGGAAGACCGTTATTCCTTTTTATCTGGTGAGTGCTGTTGTTGAAACACCGTTTGGGTCGCATCCCTGTCAGATGCCGTATCAGTATTTTTTTGATGAGGACCATATAGGTGAATGGCTTTCGGAGTCAACCACAGAAACAGGTGTGCAGCGTTATCTTGAGAAGTACGTATATGGGGTAAAGGATTTTTCAGAGTATTTACGATGTGTCGGTGGGACAACAAAACTGCAGAAGCTAGCGCGGATTGAGCGTTTAGAGGAGCCGATGACTGCCCCATGGCTGAAGATGAAGACTGAGAAAGCTTCTGTTAAGGAACAGTATTCGTCAACCGAGATGCTCGCGTGTGTTGCCTCACGGTTGTTGCAGGATAATAAATCCGTGTTTGTTGGGACAGGCCTTCCTATGATCGCCGCGATGCTTGCACAACGAACGCATGCACCGAATCTTTTGTTGTTTTTTGAGGCTGGTGGGATTGGTCCGGAGATGCCGGTGCTTCCTATCTCGGTTGGTGATTCGCGGACATTTTATTCTGCGGTTGCTGCTTCAAGTATGCACGATTCCATGGCGATGGCACAGGCAGGGTACATTGATTATGGGTTCCTTGGTGGGGCTCAGATTGATACATTTGGTAATTTGAATACGACCGTGATTGGTCCATATGAGCATCCGAAGGTACGTCTTCCTGGTAGCGGTGGTGCAAATGATGTCGGGACCTTGTGTCATCAGACGATTATTCTTATGCGGCAGGATCAGCATCGATTCCTTGATCATATTGATTTTTTAACCACTCCAGGGTATCTTCAGGGATTTGATTCTCGGGTGAAAGCTGGGTTGCCTGCTAGGAGTGGTCCATATCGGGTGATTTCCCAGCTGGGGGTGTATGGGTTTGATACCGAATCAAAACATATGATGTTGCTTTCACTTCATCCTGGTGTAACCATTGAGCAGATTAAGGAGAACTCCGGGTTTGAGATTCATATTCCAGATAACGTTACTGTAACAATGCCTCCGTCTCAGAAAGAATTACAACTTCTTAAGAAAATTGATCCCGCGGGAATGGTCATTGGAAAGTAATGATATATCTTTTGTTTTGTCTCTATATTTGCGACCTATACTATTTTTATAGGTGAGCCTGGTTATAAAAGTATAGATCGGGAAATTGAAATGCAATCAATTCTATTTATACGGAAAAGTTTAGCGGTTGGAATCATACTCCTTGTTATTGCAGGTGGTATTATTCCATCCTTTGCTCAAAGAGATAGGGAAAAAACATCTCTGCTTATCGTTAACGGAAGTATCTTCTATGTTGGTGGGAGCGGACCGGGGAATTATTCAAGGATTCAGGATGCTATTAATGATTCACATATGGGAGATACCGTCTATGTGTACAATGACTCCTCTCCGTATTATGAACATCTCGTTATACAAAAATCTATTACCTTGCGAGGGGAAGAGGAAACCAGTACAGAAATTAACGGTTCCCTGCTTGATACGTCTCTGGATACGGTAAACGTCACCGGTGATCATGTCACCATCAGTGGTTTTTATATTACCAATAATCATGGGTATTACTATCAAGCAGCGGTAAAGGGTATAGGTTCGTACCTCACTATCTCCAATTGTATTATCCAGGGGAATGAATGGGTCGGCGTCTATCTAGTAGACGCATCCTTCTGTCAGCTTATAGAGTGTGATTTGTTTGATAATCTCATTGCCATCAATCTCGTACACTCAAAAAGCAATGTCATTCAGAATTGTAGGTGCCATGAAAATGCCGATGGAATTACCTTCTTTCAGTCTTCAGACGACAATGATCTCATCAACTGCACCTGCGAGAGAAATAGCTTTGATAGCATTCTTATTCAGCAGTCCTCCGGGAATCAGATTACGGGATGCGTCTGTCAAAATGGGTATGATGGGATAAGCCTCCCGTATGCCCCAAATACGAAAATGCGGAATAATACCCTGGCGAATAATTATGCGAACTTCGGTATCGGCTCGTCATCTGTATCTGATTTCTATTGCGATATCGATTCCTCAAACACCATCAATGGGGAACCGATGTACTACCTCGTGAACCAAAGTAACCTCCTTTTTGACGAGACAATGGAGATAGGGTTCCTAGGGCTGGTCAGTTGCCGAAACATTTCTGTGAAAAATTGTGATTTTTCCAATAATTTTGAAGGAATGCTTGTTGCGGACACGACAAATTCGACTATAGAAAACTGTAGTTTTCGCAATAACGATGGCCATGGGATGTATCTGATTTCGTCTCAGGGTAATGCCGTGAAAAACAGTGCGTTTCGAAACAGTTTTTGGGATGGTATCTTTCTGTATATATCCTCTCAAAACACCATTGAGAATTGTTCGTATTATGGTTCTCAGGTGGGGGTAAACCTCGGTTTGAGTACAAAAAACACCATAACAAAACAAACCGTGGAGCAGTGTACTGTTGGTATTTCGTGTGATTCTTCAGGGAGTAACCTATTGAAGGACAACAGTATGGAACAATGCGGGTTGCAGGTATCTGGAGACAACCCTGCTGACTATACCAATGATGTCGATACCAGCAACATGGTCAACGGGAAACCCTTGTACTACTACGTCAATGAAACCAATCTGACGGTACCCGCTGATGCTGGCCAAGTCATTCTTGTTTCATGCACCAGCTGCACCGTCTCTAGCTTGAACCTTAGTGATGCAAGCATCGGTGTTGAGCTTGCGTATTCTAGTGTGAACACCATTGAAAATAATATTCTTGAAGCGAACCGTATCGCTGCAATCGATCTGGATGGTTCTGGCAACAACCTCAATATCATTCGAAAGAATACCATCCGAGGAAATAACTACGGCATAGATATTGATGCATCGTGGAGTAACTATATCTCGGAGAATCTATTCTTTGGGAATGCTCTGGGGATTTCCTTTGACTTCTCCAGTTTCAACGTACTCTTTGAAAATGACATCCAGGACGGTTACTACGGAATGTATTTTGACCACGCTTTCGGCAATCATATCAGTGACAATACCATCTACAATAGCAGTATTTTCGGGCTGTACCTTCTCTCTTCAAGTGGAAACATTCTTACATCCAACCAGATGATCAACTGCAGCCTTTTGGTGTACGGGAACAGTCTTGCGGAGTACCTCAACACTGCTGATACCAGCAACGTAGTCAACGGGAAACCACTGTATTACCTCACCGATCAAATAGGCAGTACCATACCTGATGACGCTGGTGAGGTGCTCCTTGTTAATTCCAGTCTTTGTACCATTAAAAATCTCAATGTGAACAAGGGAACGGTCGGGATAACACTTGCGTACTCATCAGACAACATCATTACGGGAAACATCATAAAAAGTCAAAGCGTGCTTGCCGTTGACCTTAGTTCTGGATATAATAACAATAATACCATCCAAGGTAACATCCTTCAGGGGAATGTTTACGGATTCGATATCGAATTTTCCAAGGGGAACACCATAAAACAGAATACGATTCTTTCCAACGACTATGGTATCCTTGTGTATAACGCACTATCTACCAGTATCCAGAGAAACACCCTTTCCAGAAACAATCTTGGCATCAGCATTGTACAGTCATCTGAGAGTGCAGTTCATGGGAATAACATCTTTCGAAATTACATCGATGGGCTTTCTGTAGAGGCCTGTTCTGTTCTTGCACGATGGAATTGGTGGGGGACTTTTTCTGGTCCGTCTGTCAAGGGGAAGGGAAACGGGGATCAGATTAATGTGAATAAAAATGGGCAGGTCACTTATACCCCCTGGCGTTTTCTGCCTGTTTTGTTTACAGGTCGACTACGTTCTCTGTTGATCTTTTATGTTGATTTGAATTTTACTCGTAGCGTATGGGAATCGAAGAAGACTCCGTCTTTTAAGACGTCGCAGATTTCTTCTGATAACCTGGATTTGTATGGCATGAGAAATCAACGAATGAAGAAACAGCATGTTCTGCAACCGAAGGTCTTTGTAGAACGGAATTTCCTCGTGAGCAACAAATCAAACTTATTTTCTTAATAATTTTGTTTTTTCTGGTTTTTCACCTCGCGTTGTTATCTTATACAGAGGATTTTGCGGGATAGGTTTTTAAAGGGTGATGGTTGTTATTATATTGTACATAGGGACGGTAAATTATGAAAACATATTCTCTGATAAAGAAAGGGTTTGCGGTTGGAATTATTTTCTTGTTCATTTGTTCTTGTATCATCCCGGCATCAGCAAAAAATATAGAGAATCCAACTCAACCAACAGTAAGAGAAAATTGGCTATATGTTGGTGGGAGCGGATCTGGGAACTATACGCGGATTCAAGATGCAATTGATAATGCTAGTGAAGGAGACACTATCTTTGTGTATAGTGGATCGTATAATGAGAACATTGTGATTAATAAGTCGATTGTCGTATCAGGTCAAGATAGAGATACAACGATTATTACGGGTGGAAATAATTCTGAGATCATTCAAATTAAAGAATCCAGCGTAGAATTCAAGAGGTTTACTATCCAGAAATATAACGAGACGAACATCATTGGTATAATGATAAGTGGTTGTTGGTCTAGTCACATTTACGAAAATACTGTGAAATCCTGTTATTTCGGCATATTGGTTGCGGAGTCTGAGTCACTCATTGTATCAAATAATACCATTCTGGATTGTTCTTATGGTATTGTAAACGTTATCGTAGGAAATGTTACAATAACTGAGAATAGAATCGATGGTAATGGAGAAGGCTCTGGTATTGAGATTCAAGTGGCAATGTTTAAAAATTATATAAAAAGAAACAGTATCACAAATAATTCATTAGGAATTAACCTTATTTTTACATTATGTACCGTTGTTCAAGAGAATAACTTCCTTCAAAATCAGCAACAAGCCTTTTTTATCAGTTCTTTTTTTTCAGTGTGGCATCAGAACTACTGGAATCAGTCTCATATCTTACCAAAGATTATCCTCGGGCAATTCGGTGGTATGTTGGTTCATAGAAAGATTCCGTTAATTAATTTTGACTGGCGACCAGCGCAAGAACCCTATGTTATCCCCCAGATGAATTGAGACGAGAAGTATCATTGAAAAACCATCGAAGTTATAAATGGATGTGTCGAACTCATTGATTTAATAAAAGTTGTTCATACATTTTTCTGTTCTTTTTCTAAGAAAATTTTGTTAATAAAATAGCAATCTTTTTTAATTCTTAAACGATTACCCCTTTAGGGGACTTGGGGGCCTTTAGAGGTTGGAAGTCCTTGAGGGGAATAGAATAATGTCACGGAAAGTA
>CAZGIV010000026.1:0-16865 GCA_964526175.1 uncultured Thermoplasmatales archaeon
TTTTGTGGGGGTATACTGGTCAGTGGTTTGCCGCTCCAATGGTTGCGATTGAATCGGGGAGCATGGAACATCCTAATTCTCCGTTTGGACGATTAGGAACGATTGATGCAGGTGATATGGTTCTTGTTCAGAAGGTTTCAAAGAGAAGCGATGTAATCCCCCATGGTGGACCTATTATGGGTGCAGAGGCAGAGAATGGTTGGCGATCCTACGAAGATTACGGTGATGTGATTATCTATAAACCCTTGGGTCGTAACGATGTATCGCAGATTATTCATCGGGCGATGTGTTGGGTTGACGTATATAACGTTAATGGTATTACAACCTATACCATTAGTGACTATGGTATTTACAACGCAACAAGTATTACCATTACTCAACTAGGATTGTACAATCGTAATCCAGGATGGACTCACTCAGGTTTTCTTACAAAAGGGGATAATAACGAGGTGATTGACGAGATTACTGACATCTGCCCTGAGCCTGTTCAACTTGATTGGATATCAGGAAAAGCCCGATCCGAGATACCCTGGCTTGGTACCATTAATCTTTTTTTTGAGGACGTCCTTCACGGTAAGAATACGGTTGGAAATGTTCATCAGGATAGTTTGATTTGTCTTGCGATCGTAATTGCGATTCTTGTATCAATACCAATTATCCTTGATGTGTACGACTATCTGAAGAAACGCAAGAAAATGGTTGGAACGTAGAAGTATTTCTTTGGTAACAAATTACTTTTTTTTAAAAAAATACCACTTCGATTTTGTTAATAGTACCAGCAAACATCCAATTAACCTTTTAGAGGAGACCTTAAGAATTCTGGGTTATGCTCTATAATTTCTTTTAAAATTGGTCTTTAGCATCAAACACTTCCCATTCAACAAATTCTTCGCATTCAGCAATTATACTCTGGGCTATTTTTTTCTTTAACCCAATTTTTATAAGATCCTTTACTGATGCTTGCCGCAACTTTTCTACTGATGTATATCCAAAATTACTCAGAATAATCACGGTCTTTTCATCGATACTATCAAATGCAACGAACGGATCATTTCTCTGTGTTGGGCTCGACAGTTTTTCCTTAATAATTTCTTCTTGCATATGCAAATCCATCTTTTTTTGAGATTTCATTTCTTCATTCTTCTTAAATTTCTGCTCTTCTTTTTCCCTTTTTTTCTCTTCTTTTTGTCTCTTTCGTTCAAAAACCTTCGTTTTACGAAGTTCTTTTTCTTCTGCTGAAATTCGTACTAAATCCATTGTGTATTTCTGTTTTTCTGCCTTTTTACGATCTTCTGTCAATCCGGTAACCTTTGCTTTTCCAATACCAAGCTTACTTGTACGCTCTCTATCTTTTTTATGATCAATTTGTTTTCGTTTTTTTTCTTTCTTTTCCTTTTTCTTTTCCTCAATTTCTTGTAAAGTCTCAATTTGTCCTTTTTTCTTCTGTTTCTCTAAAGCAAGTCTCTTTGCCTCACGCTCTTTTTCTTTCTCGTCTCGTCGTGCAAGCTTCTCTTCTAATTTTTTCTGTTTCCATTTATCTTTATTTTCCCTATTTGGTCCAATAAGTTTCTCGCGTTGTCTCTCTTCGAGTTTCTTTTGTATCTTTTGTTCTTTTTCTTTCTTTTTTAATTCCAAACGTTCGCGTCGTTCCTTTTCCTTCTGTTCCTTTAATAGAAGCTTCTGTTCATGTTTTTTTTCCTTTGAAATCTTCTCATGTTTTTCAGGTATTGGGGGTTCTTTTGTTATTACCGATTCGTGACCATCTATCTTTTCGTGGGTTTTTTCACTGAACGTTTTCCAAAAGGGAACGTTTGTTTGTTCTTCTTTGTGAGCTGCTAAAATTTTTTTACGGGTTTTTTCAGGTTTCGTCGGTTGTAGATCAGATATTTTTGTGTGATCTTCAGATGACTTTCTTTTCTCAAATAAATTTGTAATAGAGGCCTTCTTTTCTTTTTTTATCTTGCTGGTTTTCTTTTCCTCTTTTTCCTTTTGTTGTTTCTCTTTTTGTTCTCTTTGTTGTTTTTCTTCGTGTTCTTTGAGGAGACGTTGTTTTTCCTGTTCTTTTTCTTCTGCTTTTGCAGCGGCTTGTTTCTTTTCTTCTCGTTGTTTTTGTTGGGTTTCTAGTTGTTCTATTTTTAGTTTCTTTTCTTGTTCTTTTGCTTCTTGTTCTGCTTTTTTATCTTCGATTTTTTTTCGTTTGAGTTCTTCTTTTTCTTTTTTTAGTATCTCGATTTGTTCTAGTCGTAGTTTTTCTTCGCGTTCTTTGAGATGACGTTGTTCTTCCCGTTCTTTTTCCTTTGCTTTGACTGCAGCTTTTTTCTTCTCAAAATCCTTCCGTTTCTGATTTTGTCGCTGCTTATGTTGAAATTCTAACCACTCTAATTTTAATTTCCTATCATGTTCTTTTGCGAGTCGTTTTGCTTCAAGTTTTTTTTCTGATAGCTCTCGTATTGATTGTTTTGCTTCCATCTTTTTTCGTTTGCGTTCCTCTTTTTCCTTTTGTTGTTTCTCTTTTTGTTCTCTTTGTTGTTTTTCTTCGTGTTCTTTGAGGAGACGTTGTTTTTCCTGTTCTTTTTCTTCTGCTTTTGCAGCGGCTTGTTTCTTTTCTTCTCGTTGTTTTTGTTGGGTTTCTAGTTGTTCTATTTTTAGTTTCTTTTCTTGTTCTTTTGCTTCTTGTTCTGCTTTTTTATCTTCGATTTTTTTTCGTTTGAGTTCTTCTTTTTCTTTTTTTAGTATCTCGATTTGTTCTAGTCGTAGTTTTTCTTCGCGTTCTTTGAGATGACGTTGTTCTTCCCGTTCTTTTTCCTGTTTTTGTTCCTCTAATTGTTTTGACTCATCTTTCTCCACTATCACTGCTTTAAATTCAACTGGTTCAAATGAGGGTAATTCGTTATCTTGTTCTTGAGGACGTGATGAAGATGCCAGCGGTTTGCGTTCGATTAGCGGTACCTTGGGGGGAGATATCTCAGCCAATTTCTCTTTTGTTCTATCTGAGGATTCTATGCCGATGGTCTTTTTTGGTACGGGTTTCCAGCTTGGAAGATGTTTTTCTTTTCTTTTTCGAATGGAGAGAAGCGGTATGAATTCCTTTTGAGTCTCTGATTTTTTTAGTAATGGTATTGGTTTTACTTCTGTAAATTCTTCTTTTGGAGCAGTGACTTTTTCGATCTCAAAAAGAGGTTCTCGAGCAAAGGGGTCTTCCTTGACCGGTATAAAATTCACCATTGTTTGTTCTTTTTCTTTTTTTATTTCCCGTGGTGCTAAGTTAATTTGAATTACTTTTTCTTCCTTTTTCTGGTTTTCCTCTCGTTTGTGAACAACAACTTGTGGTTTCAAACTCCCTGCTGTTGTATGGACTAAATCAGATGAAATAACTTCTTTATGATTTTTTGATGACCCCTCTGATAATCGTTTTCGTAACGATTCAAGTTTCTCATCATCGCAAGAGGAAGGTGCTTTATGTTTAGGTAAAGAGGCGCTATCAATTAACTCATGTAATTTTTCAATATCTTTAATTCTAGTTTTTCTCTCTCGCACCATCGGCCTTGAAAAGAGTTGTCCTGTATTAATAAATTTTCCTAAAACGAAATTGAATCATACCGAAAAGGAATATTTTCTATTACGGCTCTGATGATACGAACACGTATGATATTCACCTTCAATTATACTACACCATTAAATAAGCATATACTAAAAAATTACTCAAATATCATTGATTACCGTTGTTTTAAGCGTACCTATACTCCTTTTGTTCTCTTTAGATTGATGGCGTAGGGTAGAGGATCTTTTACTCCTGCCTCTTGGAAACCTTTCAAGCGTAACAAACAGGAGTCACAACGACCGCATGCCTTTGCTTCTCCTCGGTAACAGGACCATGTCTTCGAGAAAGGGGCATTCATTTGTACTCCTGTCTTGATTATTTCAGCCTTTGTAAGATGGAGAAGAGGTGCTTGGATATGAATTTTTTTCCCTTTTACTCCTCGTTTTGTCGCAAGATTAGCGAGGTGTTGATACGCGTTTATATATTCTGGTCTACAATCAGGATATGCTGAATAATCAACTGCATTTACCCCGATAAAGATAGCGTCAGCATTCAGAGTTTCAGCGTACGCGAGTGCAAATGAAAGAAAAATCGTATTTCGCGCTGGAATGTATGTTGCTGGAATCGTTTTCCCGATGTCCTTTAATTCATGATTTTTAATCGTTTGAGACGAGGATTTAAAAAGAGAAGACCCACCAAATTGTTGAAGATTAATAGTTAAAATGACATGATCTTTCGCATCTACTGCTTTACTTATTTTCTTTGCACAGGAAAGTTCTTTACCATGTCGTTGACCATAGAGAAACGATAATGCATAGACCTCATAACCCTGTTTTTTTGCGATAAAGGCAGTCACACAGGAGTCAAGGCCGCCAGAGATCAAACACACCGCTTTTTTTGTCATTTCCTATCGATTCCAAAGGGGAGACATTCTACGTAGTTTCTCAACAATCTGAGGGAGTACTTCAGAGACATAGGTTATTTCTTCCCTGGTGTTCTCCCGCCCAAGAGAGATCCGAATAGATCCATGCGCTTGAACGGGGTCTAATCCTATCGCTTGGAGCACATGGGATGCTTGTAGCTTCTGAGAGGAGCATGCAGACCCTGTCGATACCGCAATACCTTGCTCGTCTAATCCGAGAAGAAGAGATTCTCCTTCAATTCCTGTAAATCGAAAATGAGCGTTGTTCGCCAAGCGTTTTTCAGGATGGCCGTTCAAATAGCTTTCTTCAATGACTAAGGTGTTTTTAATGAGATGGTCCCGTAACGTTTTCATAGCGTTGATATCCTTGCTCATCCGTTTTTTTGCAAGTTCACAGGCTTTCCCTAGACCTACGATACCAGGGACGTTTAGGGTACTGCTTCGTATCCCTTTCTCGTGTCCTCCTCCATGAATGATTGGCTGGACCTTGACGCCATTGCGGATATAGAGTGCGCCTATTCCTTTTGGTCCGTAGATCTTATGGGCAGATACTGCAAGAAGATCGATATGATGCTTCTTTACATCAAGAGGAACCTTAGCAACCGCTTGTACTGCATCGGAATGAAAGATTATATCATGTTCATGGGCAATCTTGCCGATTTCCTCGATTGGTTGGAGTGTCCCGATCTCGTTGTTCGCAAACATAAAAGAAAGAAGGAAAGTGTTTTTTGAAATTGATTTACGGAGTACCTCAAGATTAACGATACCTTGATGGTCAACAGGAATATATTTGACTTGGAATCCTTGTGTTTCTAAATGCCGGCAGGTTTCAAGGACGCCAGGATGTTCAATCGTGGAGGTGATAATATGGGGTCCTTTCGTCGTCCTTTTATCTTTATTCAAATAGGCAATTCCCTTTATTGCGAGGTTGTCTGATTCTGTTCCACCAGCTGTAAAAATAATTTCATCGTCATGAGCACCAAGTATATCACCGACACGTGTCCTTGCATCGTCTACTGCTTCTCGCGCTTCACGCCCGAACGCATGAATCGACGACGGATTCCCGTAAAATTTTAAGAAATAGGGAAGCATTGTGTTCATTACTTCAGTATCAACTTTCGTAGTAGATGCATGATCTAAGAAGATACGTTTCATTCCTCTTCGCCTTACCCAATATCCATCATACGTTGAAGTGGGAGACGAGCTTGCTGCATGATCTCCTCTGAGAGATGGATCTTTGGCTCTAACGTCTCCATACTTTTTAATACTTTTTCTAACGTGGTTTTTTTCATGTTGGGGCATACCGCTGATGGAATTGGATAGAATTTCTTTCCTGGGTTTTCCTTCTCCAACCGATAACAAAGACCTTTTTCTGTACCGATGATAAATTCCTTTTTTAATGATTTCTTCGCATGATTGACCATTCCATTGGTTGAAAATGCGAAATCTGCAAGCTCGATGATTTCTGGTTGGCATTCAGGGTGAACAAGTATTTCTGCGTGAGGATGTTTCTTTTTTAGTGCTAAGACATCCTCTTTTTTAATGTCATGATGAGTACGACAGACTCCTGGCCAGAGGATCATTTCTTTTTCTGGGACCTGTTTTTGTATATAGAGTCCAAGGTTGTGGTCAGGGACAAAAATGATTTTTTTTGCAGTTCTACTTCGTACGATTTTCACTCCATTTGCAGAGGTACAACAGATGTCAGCCAGCGTTTTAACATCAGCTGTTGTATTGATGTAGGCGACCACGTCTGCATCAGGGTTTTCTTTCATAAGCCATCCAAGACTTTCTGCATCAACCATTTCAGCCATAGGGCAGTTCGCGGTTTTATCAGGAAGAATTACGGTTTTTTCAGGGTTTAAAATCTTCGCTGACTCCGCCATGAAATCTACACCACAAAAAATGATTGTTTTTGCATCAGTTTTTGTTGCTTTTACCGATAAATCAAGTGAATCACCGACAAAATCAGCGATATCTTGGATTTCTGGGTTTTGGTAGTTATGAGCAAGAATGAGGATATGGTTGGTTTTTTTTAAATCCTGTATCTGTTGTTGTAATGATTTCTGCATAGGACCAGAACTCGCAATTTTTGTCCTGAATGCCACTATGGGGCATAAAGATTGCCCTCAATGTTATTTTTATCCAACCAAGGAAAATCTATTTATCCTCGATACTGTTTTCCTAGTCGTAGGAGCTGGATAGCAGATGGATGTTGTAGCATTTATTATTGGTTTACTCATCGGTGTAATCACCGTGGGGCTTGCCATCGAAATCGGGATGAAGCGAGTCAATAAAACTCAACCAGGAACCAGACCAACCCATAAATGGAGTATAGAAGAAATAGCAAACCCTCGTATTATCGCGGAAAATATGGGCGCTCTCGAACTTCCTAAGAACGCAAAGATCGTTGTCAATGAATACGAAAACGGGATGACCTTGAAAGGAATAGAAGTAAAACAACATTCAGGCATCAGAGGTAACTTTATCCTCGGTGATGATCGGGCGTTGATTCTTTCAGGTCCAATCAAACAGGATGAACTTGGGATCTGGACTGTTGAAAAGGATATGCTTGAAAAACTCAACAAATATTTCAATGATAGCTGGGAGAAAGCCACGCCACTGGTCGATGACGAGCAAGACAATGAGCATTCTCATTAAAAAATCAACGATTCTTACTCAGAACGATTCCCGACAGAAAATTCAAGGGGACATATACATCGATGACCACGTGATCGTAGAGTGTTCAAAAAAACCGCTTTCTCTTGAGACTGATTATAAAATCGATGGGACAAACAAACTTGTTTTGCCTGGGTTGATCAACACCCATACCCACATCCCCATGACGTTGTTTCGTGGGTACGGGGACGATATGGTGCTTAAAGACTGGCTCGCCCAGCGGATATGGCCAATCGAGGCTAAACTTGACAAGAAATCCATTGAAAGTGGTACAGAACTTGGGCTTCTGGAAATGATCGCCTCTGGTACAACATCATTTCTTGATATGTATTTCTTTGAAGAAGCAATCGCAAAGGTCACCGAAAAAGTTGGGATGCGCGGATTCCTTGGTTTTGCCCTCATCGACTTTGATACCCCTGAGTATAATGAATCAGAGCTTATACCTCGCTGTGAACAGTTTGTAAAACGCTGGAAAGGCAACCCTTTAATTTCTCCGGTGATTGCCCCACATAGTACGTATTCCTGCAATCCTGAAACCCTTCAGAAATCTCTTGAGATTGCGTCAAGACACCATGTTCCGCTCCATACACATTGCTCTGAGACAAGAGACGAGGTCTACGATGTGGAAAAGAGATACGGGGTACGACCAGTTCAGCAGTTGAGAAAAATTGGTTTACTTCAAAAAGGTACGATTCTTGCGCATTGTGGATGGATTACGAAAAATGAGATTTATGATATGAAAAATGCAGGGGTTACTGTGTCTCATTGTCCGGTAAGTAATATGAAAATCGCAAGCGGTGGTTATGCACCAATTCCTGAGCTTCTCGATGCACATGTCCCGGTTGGTCTTGGGACGGATGGGGCAGCAAGTAACAACACCCTTGATATGTTTGATACCATGAAATTCTGCGCCCTTGTTCATAAGAATCATCGCTGGGACCCAACAGTCCTCCCTGCACAAACGGTTGTTGATCTGGCGACGGTTGGTGGTGCCGCTTGTCTTGGATCCCAACACACTCTTGGCTCTGTTGAAGAAGGAAAGACCGCAGATCTCATCATGATTGATATGAAAAAACCACATCTGACACCACTTCATGACCCTGTGTCCCATCTTGTATACGCTGTGAAAGGAACAGATGTTTGTACGACTATTGTCAATGGAAAACCATTGATGCTCAACCATGATTTCCTTACGATGGATTATGAGAGAACTATCCAACAAGCTCAGAGGTGCGCGCAAGAGTTAATTAGTTAAATCATGCATCTATTTCTTGGCCCAACATGCTCAACCTCATCGGGGTTATTATCGCATTTATCGTTATTCTTGTTTTAATTAGGAAAAAAGTTAATTTTGGGTTATCATTGATATTCGGCTCAATAATAATCGGTGTGTTTTCTCTTGAAGTGATAACTCCGATCGATATCCCAAAGACCATGATTGAAGCGAGTTTCTATTCATTTGAAACACAGCAGGTGGTGACAAGTACCACAGAGCTTGCCTTGCTTATGACCTTAATCTTCGTTCTTGCAAAATCTATGCAAGAAACAGGGGCTATCGACGCCCTCATTAACACCTTACGAACATTTTTTTCCAAAGGAGGTACGTTAGGGGTTATTCCTGCGGTCTATGGTCTGATGCCGAATCCTGGTGGCTCATTATTTTCCGCACCAATGGTTGATAATGAGGGAAATAAATATCACTTGAACAAAGATCAGAAAAATTTTTTGAATATCTGGTTCCGTCATATCTGGTTTCCGATTTACCCGATCTCTCAAGCAATGATTATTATCTGTAGCATCAACTTCTCTAATATCCCTATGGGGACCTTGATTCTTGCGAACTTCGTCGGATTTATTGCTTTTGTCGTGATTGGTTTTTTATACCTCAGACGATTTGTTGGTTCCCGTCAAAAATCAGAGGATAAAACACTAAGAAATTATCACGGGCTTATCTTCATACTCCCACCAATCGTTCCTCTCCTTTTTTACCCGTTAACCTACTTTGGTCTCTCTGAAACACGATGTTTTTTGCTCGGTGTTAGTGTAAGTATTATTCTTTTATATCTGCTTACAAAAACTGACTGGAAAACATATCGTGGGATAGTGAAAAAATCACTGACCTGGAAGCTTGCATTTGCTGTCTTTGGAATCATTATTTTTCAGGAGATGTTTAAGGCATCTCAAGTTCATACCCTCATTCAAGAAATGATGAGTAGTATCGCCTTTCCTGCTCTTATCATCATCATCGTTATTCCTTTTCTGCTTGGGCTGCTGACCGGCAGTGATTTTGGTGCCCTTGTACCACTTTCGTATTCACTTGTTGCACCGTTTTTTCCTTTTACCGGGGTAAGTCTCCTTGGTCTGACAAGCCTCCTCTTCATCAGTTCGTTCCTTGGTTATTTGATCTCCCCGATTCATCTCTGTAATGTTCTGAGTAGTGATTATCTGAAGACCGATACAACACGGATGTATAAGTTCTTCATCCCAGCGATTCTTGCCACACTTTGTATTCAGGTGGTGTTCGTTGTTTTCGTTTTCCGTATATAAAGAAATCTGCTATAGAACTCCAATTATTACCTAAAATATTAACCTCTGTTTGAGCGACTATAACTCCCATTATCTGATGAACAATTTATGAAAGACAAACCTTTTAAGATACTGTGTTCTACTCCGTGCGTATGAACCAGGGCATGCTGTTTGACCATCTGAAAAATCCAAAGTTTTTCGGTCCCCGTGTTCGCTCAGTTCAGTTACTCCAGACCCATATTTCTTACGTCGCACTCACTGGTACCTATGCCTATAAGGTGAAAAAACCAGTGAATTTTGGTTTCCTTGATTTTTCGACTTTGGACAAACGAAAATATTTCTGCGAAGAGGAACTGAGGCTAAATAAAAGACTTTGCCCTAGCATGTACCTTGATGTGCTCCCAATTACCCAAGAGGATTCTACCCTTGAACTTGATGGGCATGGAATAGTCGTTGAGTATGTTTTAAAAATGAAAGAATTTCCCCAGAAATGTATCATGACCAGCATGCTTCAGAAAGAGAAAATTTCTGAAGAGACCATCGACCACATCTGTACGATTTTAGTAGACTTTTATAACACGCAGGAACCGACAGAGGAAATTAAAAAATATGGTGAATTACTATCAGTCAAACAAAATGTTGATGAGAATTTTGATCAAACCAAACCAATGATTGACATCACCGTTAAAAAGGAGACATTTTGGTTTATTAACGATGCAGCAACCAAGTTTTTGGAACGGAAAAAGGAGGTGTTTAGACAGCGGATGAACGAAGGTCGAATCTATGACTGCCATGGAGATTTACACTCAGGAAATATTGCCCTAGTCGGTGATGACATCTTTATTTTTGATTGCATCGAGTTTAACGATCGATTTCGATTTTGCGATGTCGCCTCTGATATAGGGTTTCTTGCAATGGATCTCGATTATTTGAATTATCCTTACTTATCGAGTTACTTCATCCATAAGTATGTAGAAAAAAGTCATGATACAACTATTTATTCGGTGCTAAATTTCTATAAATCATACCGAGCGTTTGTCCGTGGTAAGGTTCATGGATTCCAACTCAATGATCCTCATATCGACCTCGCAAAAAAGAATAGTCTTGTAGAAGCCGCGAAGAAATATTTTGATTTATCACAGTATTATGCACGGTTGTTCTCACTTGATTTGAAGAAAAATAACCCAGTTCTATTCCTTATCGCTGGTTTATCAGGTACCGGGAAATCGACCGTGGCACGTAAAATCGCGGTTGATTATCATGCAACGCAGATTAACACCGATGTCGTCCGAAAGGAGGTCGCTGGTGTTGATCACTATGAACGACACCATGATCGGTTCAACACCGGTCTTTATGATCCAAAGAAAATAGATGATACCTATGAACAGGTGATAAAGCGTGCATCGACGGTCTTAAAAAAAGGAGGAAACGTTGTGCTTGATGCAACGTTCCAAAAGAGAAAATACCGGGAGATGGCACGTCATATCGCTGAAAAGCATCATGCGACATTGATCGTAATACACTGTATCTGCCCAGATGACGCGGTAAAGAAACGATTAGATGATCGAATGAGGAAAAAGTCTGTTTCTGACGGTCGCTGGGAGATTTATCAAGCACAAAAGACAACCTTTGAACCGTTTACTGCTGATGAGCACTGTCTTACGATGGATACCTCAGATGAGTCATATATGTATCGTATGGATTTCTTTCAGATGCTTCTTTCACATATTAATCAGGTGATAAGATGGAGATAGCAGGCTATATCATCGATATAGAAAACGTCGCAATGATTATCAAAGAAAAAGGATATAAAACGATCGCAATCCAGATCCCCGAAGGGCTGAAACGCAACGTTTTTCCTTTAGTTGAATTTCTTAAGAACGAAACCGGTGCAACGATCCTTGTGTCTGCGGACCTGTGTTTTGGTGCTTGTGATGTGGTAAATTATGAACTTAAGAACATGGACGTGGATTGTGTTGTTCATATCGGACATACAGCGATATCTGACGTAGAGAATTTTTGGATTCCAACAATATTTGTGAATGCACAATCGACGATGGATGTCTCCAAGGTCGTTGAAAAAGCAATTCCTTCTTTAGAAGGGAAAAAAATAGGGCTGGTCACCACTGCACAGCATCTTCATACGCTTGAGACCGTTGCCGCTATTTTGAAGAAATACAACCTTGAACCATTCATCGCAGAGGGCGATGAACGAATTTCTGCAAAGGGTCAGATCCTCGGGTGTAATTTTTCTATTGGAGGAAAGATAGCTGAGCATGTTGATTGCTTTTTATTTGTGGGGAGTGGTACGTTTCACCCAGTTGGCCTCTTAATGAGTACAAAAAAACCAGTGATCGCGGCTGATCCCTATACCACCACCGTGAAAAAACAAGAAATCGAGGATATGAAGAATAATATGCTACGACAGCGGTACGGTGCCATTATCGCATGTCGAAATGCACGGCGATTCGGAATTCTCATTGGAGTAAAACGTGGCCAACAACGCATTACACTTGCTCATGAGATACAACAAATGCTTGACTCTGCTGGTAAGCATTCCTTGATGATAACACAGGATGAGTTTTCCCCGGTGTCTCTGCAAGGATTTGATTTAGATTGTTATGTATCAACCGCGTGTCCACGGATAGCGATTGATGACTATTTACAGTATAAGAAACCGATAATAACACCTGTCGAACTGGAGATTGTCTTGGGAAGACGCGAATGGGAGACCTATGTTTTTGATGAAATTCTCTCCTAAGCCTTCAAAGCTTTTTTATGCCCTTGTCGTCTCATGGTGTGTATCATGACGATACTATCTCTTGGATGCCGGCCTTTAGATGATTTGTTAGGGGGCGGCCTCGAAAGCGGAATAATTACACGGATCTATGGTGAGGCTGGCTCAGGAAAAACAAATTTATGTCTTCAAGCAACAAGGCAGTGTATTCTTTCAGGTAAAAAGGTCGCATATATTGATACAGAAGGTGTTTCGGTAGAACGGATACGACAGATCTGCGTAGACTGCAATTATACGAAAATCCTTCGTGATATCCTCTTTTTTAGTCCAACCTCGTTTGAATCGCAGGAACAGATGATTTGCGATGCGATCCAGACAAAAGGATTAGGTCTTATTGTTGTTGATACCATCACAATGTTTTATCGATTAAACCTTGAGAACGATCGAGAAGGTGGAATTCGTTCCTTTACCCGACAAGTGACAAACCTGCAGGTTGCAGCACGACAAAAGGACTTGTTTGTCATCATTTCCGAGCAGGTTTATACTGATAAAGCTGGTGAAGTCAAACCATTTACGAACAGAGATGCTGAGCATATGACAAAAACCATTCTACGACTTGATCGAAAAGGAATCGGGCAACGAGAAGCGACTATCATCAAACATCGGTCGCAACCAGAGGGAAAAAAGACTTGTTTTCGCATCAGCACAGTTGGATTGGAATAAAAAGAGAAAGGATAAAAAAAGCTAAGGTCCTGGCACTTCCGGTCCGATAGATACGAACAAGGTAGGGTTATTCATGTTGTTGTACTCTGTTACTGTCCAAGCAGAAGACCGTTGAATATCGGAGACACGGACCTCATCGATTATACCATTGAAATTTGCGGATGCAGCTTCGGTTTTCCATGCACCAATACAAAATGGGTAATCTGTGTTTATTAATGATTGCGTCCCTGTCTGAGATTGTTGTACTCCGTTGAGATAAAGATAGTTTGTCCCTGATTGTCTTATACCGGTCATATAGTACCAACTGTTTGGTGGCTTCACCTCATTTGCGTAAATATATTGATACAGATATCCGCCACCATCGACACGCAGAGACATTTTGGGTTCGTTGACATTCCAATTTAATGAATATCCTTTATAATTGCCTGAAATCTCTTGATGTTTTCCAGCTACTTTCATATCTTGTGTAGTGAAGGGATATATCCATGCTGAGATAGTAAAATCTCCTGAAAAACATAAGGTGTTAACATTACCCATTGTGATATATTGCCAAAGGGAGTCAGTACGTTCGAATCGCTGTCCTTTTCCTATATTTCCATCAGTTTCAATAGGCATGTTTACCGCTTTTTTTGTCCCTGAAATTCCATAGGAGGTGCTGTCTGCAATTGTTGTTGGTGTTGCATCGTTCATATGCCAGACCGCTTTGTAGTGGGAATCCCAGGTTTTCTCTGGATATTCTTGATTTGCGCAATTGGGATTGCCGTAGTATAAATATAGAATTGTATCGTCGCTTGAGGAAAGAGCAGAGATATTGACCCACGCGACAAGTGTTCCTGATGTTATATCCATAGATTCAATTTCATGATGGAGTTTGACTGCTTCCCCTAGATCGTTCATGAAGAGGATATCATCTCCATCACTCTGAGCTTTCATCAGATCACTATCGGTTGTACTGATAAGGACGGGAAAGTTTTCAAGGGTGGTCGAGGCTATTGTATGATTGATTGTGATTTGTTTTCTGTACTGCCAACCAAAATCAAAGGGGTCGAAATGAGCAGGATATCCTGTTTCAAAGGTTAGGATTTTACGCGTCCAATGAGTTCCATCAGTTACATTCACATACCAGCGGTAAAATACTCCATATGTTAGACCATTCACTGCTACTACGTATGTTCCATTATGTATACCTGTGGCGTGGGTAGAGCCAATGTCTGGTGAGGTTTCTACTGTGTACTCCATTGTATCTCCTTGATAATCTTTCAGGGTGAATTGCAGCTGTTGAATGTCCATAGGCACCTCTCGTTCTCCATCAGCAGGAACAGTATTTGAAATAACTGGTGCGACCGGTTCAGTGGTGAATGTCATGGTTTTCTCTATAGTGTCCTTCCCGTCGGTCACCTGAATATGCCAGGTGTACGTGGTGAGACTTTCCAGGCCACTGATCGGGATTGAGTACGTCCCGCTTGGTTTCAGACCGCCGCTGCCTGACCCGATGTCCGGGTCTGTGGTTACGGTGTAGCTCATAAGGTCCTCGTTCGCATCATCAATGCTGAACCGTAACATTGTGGTAGAGAGGGGTATCATCTGTTGTCCGTCAACTGGGTCGGTCTGGGTGATCTCTGGTGGGTTGTTCGGTGGATAATATTCCATGTATTCAGCAGTTGCCTTCGCGAACAAGGCATACCCGAACATCCCATACGCCATCACCGGCGGCAGGAAAATGCTGAATCCGATGCCCCAGAATCCTAGTGCGAAACCCTGCTGTGGGCCAACCGCATAAAAACCAGTTCCTGATAACAGGCCACCACAACTCGTCACACCTAATGCTGTTTTCCAGCCGACAAACAACCGAGGGATCGGAGCCATAATAAACGGGATAAACCGTGGGAGAATGATAATCGGAAACGCAGCCCCCTCACCTGTAGCGACAAAGTTACAGAACATCTCCCGACCGATACCAGCAGTATACACAGAAGAACCATCACCAATACTCTGAGGAGCAAAACTCTGACCTCGTTTCCCAAGCTGAGTGAATACCATATCCGCTGACATCCCCGGTGGGAGTAAACCTTGTTCTTCAGCAAAAATAAGGATCTGCCTTTGAAGTTGCTGCGTTTCAGCAGAGCACGGGTCATGAGCATTTGCGGTTGCTAACTTAGAAAACAACTCCTTTAAATACACACCTGAGGCATACGAAATCATCTGAGAATGAGGAACACCACCGACATAAGTGGTGATGATTGCGTTATCATTTGTACCCGTGTTTTCTTGCAAAGAGACGTTTGTTGCGGTTAATCGAGAAGTGCTGAGTATCCCAGAGGCACAACCACTCAATAATAACAACGTGGCAGCTCCAGCAGTTAAAAAAATATTCATATGAGATTTTTTCATGCTTTTCTCCCTCTCTCAATATTCTTTAATAAATTGTTTCCTTTTAAAATATAGCATGATTCTTTATATAAATGTTCTCTTTTCATCCTTAAAATGTTTGAAAAAGATAAAAATAAGAGTACAAGCATTAACACGGTTTCAGAGAATGATTTCAACCGTCAACCATTTCCGAACAATTAGTTTTACTCCTATTTGCTCGTTCCCCGTCCTACTTATATGGTTCATAACCAATAATAAGAACAGGGTGATACGCACTATACTCTTTGGATCGTAAATAGGAGCACTGGTTTCCTCCACTTATATCCACCATTCTCCATCCATAGTTTGGTGTACCGCTGTTATAAAACATCATGACGTCATCAGTGACATCCCAAAGAATCCATTTCTCAATCGTCGATGGTATTAATGCAAATGAGGATAGTTCTGTGACATAGGAAGGCTGAGTAGCCCAGGTAACCGTGTCTTCATTCCAATTACTCGAAATTCGATATAAATTCACATGATGTCCACCGGGATTTCCATCCCAGTTTTTATAATAGTACGCTTGAAGAGACGCATCTTGAATCGTCACGTTTGATGGGATCACACTGAGATCAAATTTAAAGAGTAAGTCCCATTCCCATCCTGATAAGGAGCGTAAGGCGATCTCCTCACTGGTTCCGCAATTGTCATTTGGATGATTTTCCATAATTGCGGTATCATCAATTGGTTCAAGTACCAGTGTGTTTTCTGAGATAGTCCTAAAAATATATGTTTTTTTCATCCAATGTTCCCCATCAGTGACGTTCACAAACCACGTATAAGATGTAAAATAATCAAGTCCACTGATAATAATAGTGTACCGACCATCGCCAATGCCAATCGCACCTCCTGATCCGATATCTGGTTGTGTCTCAACCGTCCAATCCATCAGATCACCTTGGTAATCCTTTAAATCAAAACTTAAATTTGATGTCTCGATTGGAACAAATAAAGCGTTGTCTTTTGGCAATGGATTCGAGACGATTGGCGCAATAGCTTCTGTGGTAAACGTTATAGTTTTTTCCGTGGTGTCTTTTCCATCAGTGACCTTCACATGCCACGTGTATGTCGTAAGATCTTGTAAACCACTGACAGGGATTGAGTACGTCCCGCTTGGTTTCAGGCCGCCGCTGCCTGACCCGATGTCAGGGTCTGTAGTGACATTGTAACTCATAAGATCATTATCTGGGTCATTGATGTCAAAGCGTAATTCTGTTGTTGCTATGGAGACCATTTGTTCTCCGTTTGCTGGGTCGGTCTGGGTGATCTCTGGTGGGTTGTTCGGTGGATAATATTCCATGTATTCAGCAGTTGCCTTCGCGAAC
>CAZGIV010000027.1:0-16592 GCA_964526175.1 uncultured Thermoplasmatales archaeon
ATGCGATTGTCTCCACAGGTGCAATCGTCGTCGACCAGGATTTCTTCGAAGGACTCGGGTTTCAGCATTACCGAGGTGAAATACGGGTTGATGATTCCAAACTTCAGAGAATGCACATTGATAGAATCTATGATACCTTCATTGATGAGGATGATCTCCGTGTCTGTGATATGGCGACGAAAAAAATCGCTGATGGACTTCCCCCACGGCCGTATTCATCTCGGGAGTTCATCTATGAAATGGGGCGGTACCTCGACATGCATGGGAAGAATCCTGACTCGTTTGTCCTTGAGGCATTCAAACATGAAATCCCGATTTTCTGCCCAGCGTTTTCCGATTCAAGTGCTGGGTTTGGCCTGGTGTTCCATCAGCATGAACGCAAGAATAACTATCTGACGATTGATTCAGTAAAGGATTTCAGAGAACTTACTGAGTTAAAGGTCCAATCAAAACAAACAGGTTTGTTTATGATCGGTGGGGGTGTGCCGAAGAACTTCGTGCAAGACACAGTTGTTGCTGCAGATATCCTTGGTATCGATGCACCCATGCATAAGTACGCGATACAGCTCACCGTTGCCGATGAGCGTGATGGCGCCTTATCTGGTTCGACGTTAAAGGAGGCGAACTCCTGGGGGAAAGTCGACACCGGCTATGAACAAATGGTGTACAGCGAAGCAACCATTACGTTCCCTCTTGTGGTAAGTTATGCGTACCATAAAGGTTCTTGGACGAAACGGAAACCACAGAAACTTAATCAGTTGTTCAAATAAGAATTCTCAGATAATCATTATATAGGTCAGACATTTCTTGTTTCTCCTGTGAACACAACTCCAATCGTCAAACTCACCCAGCTGCAACAGATGTTACGGGACCTGAAGAGTTGCGCGATAGCGTACTCTGGCGGGCTCGATAGCACGTTTTTAATAAAAGTCGCATACGATACACTTGGGGTACATGCTCTTGCGGTCACTGCAACCTCTTCAACCTACCCGCAGCGAGAATTAGAGGATGCGAAACGCTTTGCACAGACGATAGGGATCCCTCATGTCATTATTCATTCTGAAGAACTTGATATTCCTGAGTTCTCCGGTAATCCTCCTGACCGTTGTTACTATTGTAAAAAAGAATTATTCCGTAAAATACAGCAGATTGCACAGGACCATCATCTTAGCGTAGTCCTGGACGGATCGAACGCTGATGACACGTTTGATTATCGACCTGGGGCGAAAGCATGCGAAGAACTTGGGGTTATAAGTCCGCTAAAAGAAGTCGGGTTAACCAAACAAGAGATTAGAGACCTTTCATCCGCGATGCATTTGGAGAGTTCTGAGAAACCAGCGTTTGCGTGTCTTGCCTCCCGATTCCCCTACGGGGAAAAAATCACCGAAGAACGACTCAAGGAGGTCGAATCTGCCGAGGGGTTTCTTTTCTCGTTAGGAATCCGACAATGCCGAGTCCGTTACCATGGTCAGATTGCCCGCATCGAAGTGACATTAGATGATGTTCATTCCATTATTACCCATGCTCAAAAGATTGTAAAACGTTTTAAAAAACTTGGATTTACCTACATCACCCTTGACCTTGAAGGGTACCGGACTGGAAGTTTAAACGAGGTGCTTAAGAAATGAAGAAACTGTTACAAGACTACAAGGCAGGGAAAGTCGATCTGTCAACCGTCCTGCAAAAAATAAAATCATTACCGTACGAGGATTTAGAGTTTGCAAAAATCGACACACATCGAGAAGTTCGAAAAGGGTTCCCTGAGACGATATTCTGCCAAGGAAAGACCCTTTCCCAGATTTCTCAGATTCTTCAAAAACTCCCCAGCGAACAAAATATCCTTCTTACAAAAGCAAATAAAAACATCTATACTTCCGTGAAGAAATCGTATCCTACTGCACAGTACAATGAATCAGCAAAAACCATTGTCATCCAACGATACAAACCCAAACAAAACAAAGGAACCATCTTGATTCTCACCGCGGGAACATCTGATATCCCTGTCGCAGAAGAAGCAGTCGTCACCGCACAGCTTATGGGAAACAAAGTCGAGAAAGTCTATGATGTTGGGGTCGCCGGTGTCCATCGCCTATTCGATATTAAAGACAAGATCTTTCATGCCAACGTTATCATTGTGATCGCAGGGATGGAAGGAGCCCTTGCCAGTATTGTTGGCGGTCTTGCCTCAAAACCAGTCATCGCGGTTCCGACCAGTGTCGGGTACGGAGCAAGCTTCCAGGGGATAGCACCGCTCCTGACCATGTTGAATTGCTGCGCGGAAGGTGTGGCAGTCGTCAACATTGACAACGGCTTTGGCGCTGGGTATTTCGCCAGCATCATCAACAGGTGAGGAACCATGACGATCGCGTACTTTGATTGTTTCTCTGGGATTGCTGGTGACATGATTCTTGGTGCCCTCATTGACCTGGGAGTTGACGTCCCGTTTTTAAAAAAAGAACTACAAAAACTTCCTCTCACCGGGTACGACATCATAGTAAAACAAGTCGAATCTAACCATATTGCTGCGACAGATGTTACAGTGACTGTTACGGAAGATCAGCATCATCGAAGCCTTTCTGATATCATTGACCTTCTCAACCGTAGCACCTTAGCTCCCGAAGTAAAAAAACATAGTCAAAACATCTTTTATAACCTCGGTAGTGTCGAAGCAAAAATACACAGAGTTGATCTCGAAAAAGTGCATTTCCATGAGGTCGGTGCAGTTGATTCCATCATTGACATCGTCGGGTCAGTCATCGGCATAACCAAACTTGGCATCGAAAAGATGTATTGTTCGCCTCTTCCCCTTGGCCATGGGTTTGTTTCCTGTGACCATGGGATCCTTCCGTTACCTGCCCCGGCGACCGTTGAACTGCTCAAAGGGATTCCAGTGTACTCTGTTGATAGAAAACAGGAGACGGTCACCCCAACTGGTGCTGCCATCGTCATGACCCTTGCAGACGCTTTTGGGGAAATGCCACCGATGAAAATCAACAAAATCGGGTACGGGAGCGGAAAAATACAAAGCGAGTATCCTAACGTGCTCCGGGTGTTTCTTGGGGAACCTGCGCTGAAACGAAAAAAAACTACTAAAGAAAAACAACAGATTCAATATACATCTAATAAGAAATAAAACAGAGCAGGACGGTTTATCTAACGTTACTCTTGAGGGTTATTTTTTCTGGACTGCTTGATTCAAATCTTTGACCAATGCTTTAATATCGATGCCATGGACTGTGGCGATCTCCTTTACTTTCTCAAATGATGCAGCAAGACAGCCGATACAGCCGATGTTGTATTTCATGAACACCATCGCGGTTTCCGGGTAGGTGTCAATAACCTCTTTAATGGTCATTTCTTCAGAAATCTTGTCTTTATCCATGATTTCACCTTTACGTATTCCGTCGGTATAATGACCTCCCATATAAGCGTTCGTATCATCCAATGTGAGGAGAACCGGACGGTGGGATCCGGCAAAAAAAATGAATCTTCAACTAGGAAGGCTTCCCGTCCGGTATTTGCTTCCTGCATGGTGAACAGCCTTCTAAGTATTTAAATAAAAAGAACAGGTGATTGAAACTATTCTCAGCGATAGATCTACGTCTTGTTTTTATCTTCTGTATTTGCTAATGGTGCGACCTTTTCAACTGATACTTCCTCAGGATTTTCTTTTCTAAAAAGGATAGCTCCTGCGGAAATCAACGCGATGACCGCCACAACGATCATCAGATACCAAGCGTACCCAGGACCACCCGTGATTACAACCCCAAGAACTGATTGGCTGAACCAAAAATCTGTACTGCTTTCTGAGAACCCCGTGGTCATGACATACAACGCAGGCACCAACGCAAGCAAGAACGTGAGAAACCCAAAACCACCGCCAATATATTTCATGATGCTCAGAGTTCCTAGACGAAAGACGAACCCAACCATCCCAATCAGAGAAATGAGGGCAGTCGCCATCGCAAACAATGTCAGATACAACGCGTTTTCAATAGTCGAAAAACTTTGTGTATCCACTCCAACGATTTGTGCATTCTCCTTTGCTTCTGCATACCCCATTGACCAGGAGACCTCCTGACCCGTGATAGAACCTTTCTCCTCAATACTGCATAGATAGAATCCCACGGTATATTCTCCTCCGAATGAACCAGTCCCGTTCATCGTATACCATGGTCCCATGAAAGCCACCATGAGAAGTATCAATGCACCGATCATGCCACCAAAAGCAACGATTCCGTTCCGCATAAGCAGAGAAAACAGATTTCCTCCATTTATACACCACTTTTCATCCTCAGATATCAAATAACACTTGAACAAAAACCGGATCATTCTCATGAACCTGAAGCATATGATACGTCACTGCTTTGATCTCCATTCCCATCCTATGCTTCTTCTTATCGTACTTCTCCCCAAAGACCTTAGCAGAGAGATGATTCCCGGTAATAGTCACCACGAACTTCCCAAACACAAGATCCTCTGCGTCATTTAAAAAAAGAAGTTTTGAGAGCCAATCAACCAATAGCTGTTCATGGTCAGGAGCCTCTAATAGGATATCATATTCACCGATGGAATCAATCGTTGATTCATCGGTAATAATATCAAACATCCCTTGCGCAGCATGCTCGAATGCTTCAGCAACGGTCTTCCCGTATGCTTTCACACCGATATCAGCGGTATGCTCGACTAACTCATACTGTTTCATAATGTTGCCTTGGAAACGTCACTAGGACAATCACAGACTTGTTTCTCATCAAGAGACTGTATCGTCAGATGTACTATCTTTGACATCATCGGTTCCTTCTTTTTATAGACGCTAGCGATCTCATTTGCCGTCAACCGGTTCTGCAGACCAGCGGCCATGTTACACACCAAGCAGAGAGAAGCAAAACACATGCCTTTCTCTCGAGCCAGGACCACTTCAGGGACTAAAGTCATCCCCACGATATCAGCAACCATGGAATACAATTTGATTTCCGCGGCAGTCTCCAAGCGAGGTCCCTCTGTGACAAGATAGATCCCTTTCTCATGGACCGTGACTTCTTTGGTCTTCTTGCAGCTTTTGAGTAAGGCTTCTCTGAGGGAGGAGCAGAACGGCTCGGTCATATCGACATGCACCCTGCGATTATCAAAGAACGTCTGCGAACGAGACTTCGTCACGTCAATGAAATCATGTGGGATCATCAGGTCCCCTGGCTGTATTGTTTTTTTCATAGACCCGACGGTTCCAACGGAAATGATACTGGAGACATGGCTTGCAGCAAACGCTTGGATGTTCCCCCTATGATTGATCCGATGGGGTGGGAGATTGGATTGCTCCCCATGACGCTGAATGAAGAACACCTCATGAGCGCCAAGAGTCGACACATACACGATGATGTCACCATATGGTGTGTCTATGCTGATTTTTTCCGGTTGTTTCATTAAATCCGACATCTGATGTCCGCAGAGTATCCCAATTTTCATAAGCCCAACCAAGACCAAGAAATGTTTAATTGTTTAAAGAGATACCTATGCTGATGAAAGTCGCAGCGTTATTCTCCGGTGGAAAAGACTCAGTTTTCGCGGTGTACATCACTCAGCAATATGGATGGGACGTCTCCCATCTCGTCAGCCTTCTCCCAGAAAAACCTGATTCCTGGATGTTCCATTCCATCAATATCCAATTAACCGATCTGCTTGCGAAAACACTGGGGATTCCACTGGTGAAAAGAACAACGAACGGTGAAAAAGAAACGGAGCTGTCAGATTTAAAACAACTGTTACAGGGCCTGGGGATTGACGGGGTGATAAGCGGAGCAATCGCCTCAGAGTATCAACGCACCCGTATTGAAAAAATATGTGACGAACTTGGAATCAAGTCATTTACCCCACTGTGGCATAAAAATCAAGAGCTCTTGCTCAGAGACCAGGTCAAAGCAGGGTTTCACATCATTGTTGTTGGCGTGTTCGCACAAGGGTTTGACGAGACATGGCTGGGGAAAACCATTGACGAAGAAACCATTGATGCGTTGGTACATCTTAATAAAAAGTATGGAATTAACATCGCTGGTGAAGGAGGGGAATTTGAAACACTTGTACTCTCCGGACCCTTCTTTTCCCAGAAGCTTATCATCGATGAATCCACAAAAGAATGGAATCGTGACTCTGGTGTCTTCCAGGTGAAAAAAGCCCATCTTGAACCATGCTAATAGCGAAGGTAACTAAGAGCGTAGAGTTGTTGCAGGAACAAAAAGAGCCGTTGATCAATGTTTTTTTCATCAGGGAATTCATTGGTGACCACTGCAAGGATCTCTTTGACAGACTTTGTTCCATCACACTGTTTCCAGATTGATGATCCAAGCTTGTCAAGGTTTGCTTCAAAAACATTCTCTTTCTTCATTACTCTACAGAATGATTTCCCAATCTTGCTGGTGAATTTTGGAACCGTTATCGATACAAGACCATCGTCAGTAGCAGACCAGTTAAAATCTAACCGTCTCGGTTTGTATGCGAGAAACTCGTCAACCGTCGGCAGTCCTTTACTTTTCGTCTTTCGCGTAAATTTCCCTCAACGGGATATAGGCAAGGAGCGCTGCGATGAAGACCCAGACGAGCACCGATGGTAAGATCGGTGGGTATTCGAAGATCGTGAAGTTCAATCCTCCGATGATGAGGAATGCGACAATGACACCCATCAGGGCCTCTCCTGCGATTAACCCCGCGGTGAGAAGAAGTCCGGTTCTTATAATCTTTTCTTTTGGTGCCACATCGGTTTGTTTGATAGCAAGATCCCAGTCGCTGATTTCTTCTTCCTCGGCAGATCCGTACTTCTTGATGATCGCCCTGTTGGTAATGGCACGGACGATACCACCAGCAAAAATAGGGGTACTTAAGGTGAATGGAAGATAAATTCCGATTGCAACCGGAAGAACAGGGAGGTTAACGAGAATGAGCACAAAAGCAAGCACCGCCCCAGCGACCACGAACGGCCAAACCAGTTGGCCACCAAGGACACCATGGACGATCCCCTGCATCAGAAACGCCTGCGGCGCAGGCAGATTCGTACTCCCGATATGATACGCTTTATCCAACGCTTGAATCACCAAGGCGAGAACCGGTGCTGCAGCGGCAACCCCGATGAGCTCTGCGATCTGCTGATTCCGTGGTGTCGCACCAATCATCTGACCGCAGGTCATGGATTGAAGCACGTCTCCGGAGATGGCAGCGCCACAGCAAATCACTGCTGCGATGAGAATCGCAATCCCTTCCGCACCAACGTTCCCAGAGAGACCAAACCCCAGTAGAATCAACGAGGTGATCAGTAACACGGAAACAGTCACACCAGAAATAGGGTTATTTGACGATCCGAGCAACCCGGCCATGTACCCCGCGATCGCACTAGCAATGAATGCGAATAAAATGGCGAACACTGCCATGATCGCGGACACCGCCCATAAACTTGAAATCCACACATACAGTAGGAAGACCGGGATGGTGAGTGCCCCGATCATCAGGAAAACGAATTTGATGTTCAGATCTGTATCTGTCCTCTTTTTTGCTGCAGCTTTCCCACCTGTGATACCTGCTACCGCTTCTTTGATACCACTGACAAGGTTCGATCGGAGCTTGAAGATCGTGTACAGACCACCGACGACCATTGCACCAACACCAATGTACCGGATGTAGTTCCCCCAGATGGCGAAAAACCCCCAGATCTGATATCCGGCATCAGCGTTTCCGAATCCTAACGCAAGAGCATCGGTTACTTCTGATGGAGAAACCGGTGTGGGAAGGCCTGTTGCTAAGGCAATGAGAGGAACAAGAATCACCCAGCCGATGAGACCTCCGACGAAGACGAATGCAGCTATTTTAGGTCCGATGATCCAACCGACACCAAGTAAGGCTGGAGACGTTGCAACACCACCATAGAAGACTCCTGATTTTTCTCCGCTTCCGATGTCGAATTTTCCGATATTTACAATCCCATGGATTGCACCAGCAAATATTTTAAGACCAACCTGACAGAATTTAAATAAACCTGCAGTCAGCACACCAACTATAAGCCAAACCCCGCTGACACCGCTTCCCGTAGATTTCTTTCCTGTTTCAGATGCTTCTCCGCCAACGGTTGTGGTCAGTACCGCTGCGACGGCGACTCCTTCAGGGAATGGAAGATCGGTTTTGATGATCAGTGCCCTTCGAAGTGGTACCATCCAGAGAACACCAAGCATACCACCAAATAACGCAATTAACGTCGTTTCAACGTAATGAATCTCCGTCCAGACTCCAATAAGGACCATTGCAGGGATAGTAAAAATGACTCCGGCGGCCAGCGCCTCACCAGCGGCAGCACCCATCATCCCGATGTTGACTTCTAAAATCGTCCCTTTGAACGGTCTGAGAAACGCGAACGCCATGACCGCCCCGGGGATAACCGCTGACACGGTCATTCCTGCGTATAAACCGAGATACGCGTTTGCTGCCCCAAGAATGACGGCGAGAATGGCTCCGACTAACACTGCTTTCAAGGTTAATTCCGGTATCTTTTTTTCAGCTGGGATAAAGGACTTGAAATCGTCTCGAGATGACATAGATAATCAATATGATAAATATATTTCAGTGTTTATAAAACCATCGGTTAAAATTCCCTCCCTATGAATACGCAAAAATGGTTATATCTCGAGAGGATAGCGCAAGATTCCGGCAAGGCCGCTAAACGCAGCATACAACGATTCGCCTTCTTCACTATTCCTTGAAATAAGTTTCACCGTTGCACTCGTTTTTTCTGCAAGATCAGACAGTTCATCAACCAGGTCCACTTTCTGTGTTATCTCCATTGGGATTGAGGTTTTACATGTCGGGCATGCAGGTGGCGTAAAGCTCTCTAAATCCTCCTCGCTTAAGGTTTTCTCTTGCGTATAACCACAGGATTGACATTTCATCGTGATTCGGTACTTCCGCAGATCCTCGGAAAGAAGCAGGGTATCAACTACACCCATCTCAAGTGCTTTTCTTACTTGATGTTCCCCGTACACTGCCATGCTTTTCTCTGACTTCGTCACTTGAGACAAGAACCGTTTCATAACATTTTTTTCCTGAGACACTTTGAGATCCGTCATTTTATCTGCTGCAGTAGCAATCAGCTCTCGTAGTCCAAATTCATCGGTATATCCTGTATCAAATGTATCGATGATTTTGTTCTGAATCTCGTAATGTAGATACACTTCATCAACGAAATAGTGTTTCGTTGGGCCAGGGCCGCCTACCAAAATACCTTTCAATTTCGGTTCCCCTAAAAAGATTTCACTTGCTCGCTCTCCGCATTTCACGAACCATTCATGAGCAGCAATCTCTGTATTCCGTTCGAATCTTCGTTGGGATTGACCGCCTCTCCCATGTTTCCCAGGAACCTGTGATGTCATGTAACGAATCATCTCAATGCGACTACCGCGTAGCATCCCAATCGTGCATTCTCTTCGGTCAATCAGCAATAACCCGTAGATTTCCTTCTCAGTGAGTATCTCCTCCAATGGTTGTGTATAAAACTCTGAGTCGCAACGGTACAGAAATGTGACCACAGGCATGGGGGGCTCAAGGATGTAGGCGACCATGTCGGTTTTATCAGCACCAACGCTTTTATGACCGACGAACATGGCGAGTCCATTCGGTGGTGGTTGTTTGAATGTCTTCAGACGACTCATGATCGATTCGATCGCGGATAACACATTCTTCATCGTCGTCTTTGACTTAATATTCTGTGATTGCGAGTACTCATTTCGAAGATAGGCTACGACATCAAAGATTTGTTTCGACGGCGGGACGTACAATGAGATAAGTTCGGTGTGTTTCCCTCTGCATTTCTTCAACTCTTCCAGTTGTCGTTTCAGATCGTAGATTTGCCGCTGGGTCATTTCATCTGCCATTGGTCATATCACCTTTTTTCTTCTCGTATGTTAATCATGGTTCAAAATCATGGAAAGGGGTTGTTATAATGAAAACTGTTCGCCTTTCATAGGGGTAAGCATTTCTGCAGTATCTTTTAATGATTCTACAAGGGGCGCGCGGTTAGCACTATGGAATAAGATGATTTTTTCTGGGTTGCATTTCTTTGCGAAATCGACGAGTTCACTATGACCAGCATGCGCAGAGAAGTCATAGTATTGCACTTCGCAGCTTACTTTTTCGGTGACGCCGTAGAAATTTAATTTCCCTTTCTCTATCAGAAGTCTACTGTTGGTCCCAGGGATCTGATATCCTGTTAGAAGAACCGCGCTTTTCTTATCGTTCTTCAATTTGTTCATATAGGACAGGACAGGACCACCGTCCATCATACCACTGGAGGTGATAATGACCTCTCCGTTCATCGCCCGCTTTCGAGTCTGTTCTGAATGAACCATATTTACTTTTTTAAGAGCTCTTTTTAGGTCTTCGACGGACCGGAGGTATTTCGGGTACTTCAAATAGAGTTTTGAAATCTTTCTACCCATACCATCGAACCAGATATCATGTCCTGCATTACTTAGGACGAGGAGAAGTTCTTGTGAGCGGGAGACCGCGAACGCGGGGACGATTGCGGTACCACCTCGATTGACGACGTCATCGATTTTTTCAAGAAATTTCTTTTCTAATTGCTTCCTGTTTTCATGCTCCCTTCCTGCGTAGGTTCCTTCCATGAAAAGCATGTCACAATGGATTGGTTTTGTGCCTTTGACTAGTCGTGTGTCAATGACATTAAGATCACCGGTGAACAACAGGCGTTTATCACCAATGAGTTCAAACATCAGTGCACCTGGGATATGACCAGCAGAATGGTAATGAACACTATAGTTATCGCCAAGGTCGCGTCTCTTCCCTGGTTCGACATGGACATAGCTATGCTCAGCTTCCTTCACGTCAGCATTGGTAAATGGAATTGAGTACCCATCCATCTGGGCGATTTTGACAGTATCTTTTTGTAATAAATTGCTCACGACCGCGGTTGGTTCTGTCGTAATGATCCGATGATCTGATTGAGAGCAGAGCCAGGGAATCATCCCGCAGTGATCAAGATGCGAATGTGTAAGGAATGTGAGGTCAACTGGTGGTGGTGGCAGGGGAAATGTTGGTGGTTTTCCTGGTGACATCCCGTAATCAAAGAGAAATCTCATATTCTCGATTTCAAGTATCATTGCAAGATTTCCGACTTCGTCGCTGCCACCAAGAAATTGACATTTAATACCAGAATCCATTTATATCAAACCTTTTTGTAATCAGGGCCTCCTAAAGAAAAAAGAGGTTGATTAACTTTTGGTCATCTATCTAGAGGCTTTACAATCAACGTTGTTTCGTCTTTATCGACGATGACGACTTTCGTATTTGTTTCAATAACCGTGTCTGATTTCGCCTGCCAATATTCTCCCTTGAATCGTACGAAACCATTTTTCTCTGGGCTGATGCGTTCGATTGCTACCGCGTGTTCCCCAACAAATTTATCTACTGGTGATACTTTCTTTCGGATCTGAAGTATTTTGTACAGCAGGAATGCGAAGAAGACTGCAAAGAGCACAATGATAAGCAGCATGATGGTTAGTGTATCGGTCATATATTCTCCTGATATCAACCATTTTCTTGTTGGATAGCTAGGAATGAGAAATATCGATCCTATAATGAGGCAGATGATCCCACCGATTCCGACAGCACCAAAGCCAGGGATGACGAATATTTCTACCGCGAGCAGTAGGCATCCGATAATTATAAAGATTATGCTTAGCGTAGAGATGGTAAATCCAGACCCGATCAGTGAAAGTAGGATTGCGATGACACCAAACACCTCCGCACCATACCCCGGTGTCGAGATACCGATGAGCAAGGCAAAAATACCTAGTATCAGCAACAAAGAAGTCAAGATTGGGTTTGAAATAAATTTCAATATCTGAATCTGTATAGATGGTGAATACAAGATCTGTTCTGCATCTTTCGTATGTAAGGTTACAGTACCGGCAGCGGTCGTCACGTTTCGCCCATCCATATCGTTTACAAGTTGGTCTATACTTGATGCGACGATTTCGATGACATTGCTGTTTTTTGCAACAGTCGCGTTTACGTTCCTGTTCTGGGTGATGAACAGCTTTGCGAGTGTTTCATTTCTGCCATACATCACTGCTCGTTCTTGAAGCCATTCGACGAGTGCGTTGATGATTTTTGAGTCATTGATGAAATGTGTTCCCTCCAGACCTGTTTCAATAGGTTGACATGATCCGATTATGGTGTGATCCGCCATCGCTGCCAGTGGCGTGCTTAGCAGAATAAATGTCCCTGCAGACCATGCGGTCGCTCCACTGGGGGCGACATACCCAATGATTGGGATGTTGCTTTGTTTGATTATCTGAGCGATATCAAAGGTTTGGTCAAGCCCGCCTCCTGGAGTATTCAAAAGAAGGATAACCGCTTGAACGTCGTTTGCCTCAGCTTGTTTTAAGCTCTCCGTCATCACTTCAACGGTGGATTGATCAATGGTTTCGGTGATTTCAACAAGAAGAACACTCGATGTTTGCGCAGATACACTACTCGATAAAAAAAGAAGAAGAAAAAAGAAAAAGATTAGAGGAGGGTAGGTCTTTTTCATTGTTCAACTTTTTTATTGACTGCTTTTGCTATTCCGGCCATAGTGCCAATTTCACCACCGGGAACAATGATAAGGTTTTTCTCTCGTGCTATCTCCGTGAGTGTCTGTAATTCTCGAAGCCGTAACGCGATTGGTGTTTTTTCGTACAGTTTTGCTGCCTCCGTCATTTTCGCTGAGGCGAGAAGCTCCCCTTCTGCCATTATGATTCTTGATCGTTTCTCCCGCTCTGCTTCTGCTTGTTTTGCGATTGCCCGAAGCATTTCCTCTGGTAGCGAGACATCTCGTAATGTGACTGCTGATACCTTTATCCCCCAGGGGTCCGTGCCGTTGTCTAAGATGGATTGAAGACTTTTATTCAGCTCTTCTCGTTGTGATAAAAGTTCATCAAGGTTTTTTTGGCCAAGGATGTCTCTTAGTGTCGTCTGTGCTAGTAAACTGGTCGCCTGGTCATAGCGCTGCACTTCAACAATTGCTTTTTGTGGGTCTGTGATTCTAAAATAGACCACCGCGTCAACGTCTACTGTCACGTTATCACGGGTGATGATTCTTTGTTTTGGAACATCAATGACTCGTGTCCTTAGATCCATTCGTATGGGTCTATCGATGATAGGGATAATGAACACAAGACCCGGGCCTTTGATACCAATCAATCGTCCTAGTCGAAAGATAACAATTCGTTGGTATTCCGGCATGATTTTTATTGCTGACGCAAGAACCGCTATCAGAAAAATTGCGATTATAAATAATGCCATAATAGTGGTGTTGACATCTACCATACTATATTACCTCCAGTGTTGAAAAACTGAATTCTGTTTTTAAGTGTTTCTGTAGATGTTTTTTTGAAACGATATTTTTAAAAAGGGCGCTACCTTATGATGTGGCGATGGCGGGGAGTTGAATCATGTCTGAAATCATTAGCATAAAAGCACGCGAAGTCCTTGACTCTCGGGGGAATCCCACTGTTGAAGTTGATGTGGTTACCAATCAAGGCGTGTTTCGAGCGATGACTCCTAGTGGAGCGAGTGCTGGACAACATGAAGCCATTGAATTACGAGATGGAGATAAGCAACGATACCTTGGGAAAGGAACGCTGAATGCTGTCGAGAATGTCAATAAGAAGATTGCCCCAAAATTGATTGGTTTGGATACTCGTCATCAAGAAACGATTGATAACCTCATGCTGAAAATCGATGGGACTGAGAACAAAGGAAAGCTTGGTGCGAATGCGGTGTTACCGGTTTCTATGGCGATTACCAAAGCAGGAGCTGCAGCCGCGGGTGTCCCTCTCTATGTCTATATCGGTCAATTGTTTGGTGAGATCCCTCATCGTCTCCCCGTGCCCATGTGCAATGTGATCAACGGTGGGAAACATGCTGGGCAGGAGAATTCTATCCAGGAGCATATGCTTATGCCGACTGGCGCGAAAAACTTTACCGAGGGGATTCGTATGATTTCGGAAAGTTATCATCATCTTGCGAAACTGTTAAAGGGGAAGTATGGTGCAGGCGGTGTTTTGATTGGTGATGAAGGCGGGTTTGCTCCCGCGCAAATTGTGGATATCCATGAGAGGCTTGATTTGATGCTGCAGGCTGTTGAGAACGCAGGGTACTCCGATAAAATGAAGATCGCTCTTGATCCTGCTTCTAGTGAGTTTTTCTATGATGGAACCTATAAAATTGGTACGAAATCATATTCTGGTGGGGAGCTGGTTGATTTCTATGTGAAATTATGTGAATTGTATCCTATCGTAAGCATTGAGGATGGTCTTGCTGAGGATGATTGGGATTCGTGGGTGGAGCTGACAGGGAAACTTGGGAGTAAAATTCAGATTGTCGGTGATGACTTGTTTGTGACCAATACAAAACGTATTCAGAAAGGAATTGATTTACAAGCGGCAAACTCTGTGCTTATTAAGCTTAATCAGATTGGTTCTGTTACCGAGACCTTGAATGCAATCAAGATGACGCAGGATGAGGGATGGACTGCAGTGGTGAGTCATCGTAGCGGAGAAACCGAAGATAATTTTATTGCTGATCTTGTCGTCGGGACAAGTGCCGGGCAGATTAAGACTGGTGCGCCAGCGAGAAGCGATCGGAATGCGAAGTACAACCAGTTGATACGTATCGAAGAGGAACTTGGGGAGAACGCAGAATACCCTGGAGTTGATTTTCGAGAACTCCTCTAGGTGACGTAAACATTTTTATCTCAGTGAAGATACACCTCATAGAGGTATTGTGATGAAAATATTGATTACTGATAAAACAGAGAATGCCGTTATCCAACAACTTAAGGATGCCGGTCACGATGTGACTTTTAATGAAATGGACCCTGCCACTCTTCTTAAGGAGATTTCCCATTATGACGGACTCATGGTACGTAGCAGAACAAAAGCGACTGCTGATGTCATTGCTGCTGGTGCCAAAGGGAACCTTAAGGTGATCGGACGAGCAGGGATTGGTGTTGACAATATTGACCTGATGGTTGCTTCGAAGAACAATATCAAGGTCGTCAATGCTCCGACCGGCACCACGGAAAGTGTTGCTGAGCTTGCATTCGGTCTGATGCTTGCTGCGTCGCGGTCAATCCCCCAGGCAGACCATTCGATGAAACAGGGGTTATGGGAGAAAAAAGCATTCAAAGGCGTTGAGCTCTGTGGAAAGACGTTAGGTATTATCGGGATCGGACGTATTGGGGCTGAACTGGGGAAACGTGCTCTTGCGTTTAACATGAACGTCCTTGCCTATGATAAGTATATCCAGAAATCGCCACATGCGAAGTTTGCGATGGTGTCCTTGGAGAAATTACTCAAAGACTCTGATTATATCTCGTTACATATCCCGTTTGTGAAAGAAGAAGGAGCCACGATTAAGGAACCTGATTTTGAGAAGATGAAAAACGGTGTGATCATCATTAACTGCGCTCGGGGTGGCGTCGTCGATGAACAAGCGCTGTTAAAGCATTTGAATGGCGGTAAGGTCCAGGCTGCTGCCCTTGACGTCTATGCAGCAGAGCCACCGACGTTCAAAGACCTGGTGAACCATCCGAAGGTCATCTGCACTCCTCATATTGGTGCATCGACGAAAGAAGGGCAGCTACGTGCTGGAAAGATTTGTGCTGAGCAGATGTTACTTGTTCTTTCTGGGAAAACCCCTGAGTTTTGGGTAAATAAAAAAATGATGGAAGGAAAATGAACAAAAAAGAAAATCACAACGATGCCATGAAGAATCTGGACGGCATCATCGAAAAGATTGACCTGCGTATTGGTGAGAAAGAGAAAATACGGGAGGATGCGTTGAAAGCCTCCCGAGATATTATTATCAGTTGTCGTCGAGGGATTCAGCAGCTCCATAGGAATCAGATAGATGAGGCTGAGACGTATATCAAGCAAGCCTCTGCGAAACTTGCGCAGTTGTATGATGACACTAAGGATCACCCTGATATTTTTCATGCAGGATTTGTGGAGAATGCTGCTCAAGAGTTTGTCGAAATCAAATGCTTATATAATATCATGAAAGGCGAGGACCTCCCTGACCCGGACGTTATTCAAACAACGTATAGTGCGTACCTGCTTGGACTCTGTGATGTTGTCGGAGAGCTGCGACGGGGTGCATTAGATTTCATGCTTGAAGGAAATACGATGAAAGCGAACGAGTACCTGAAGTATATGGATCGGATCTATGATGCGATCATGAGTTTTGATTATCCTTCTGCTTTGGTCCCTATTAAAAAGAAACAGGACATGATCCGTAGTCTTATCGAAAAAACCAG
Organism: uncultured Thermoplasmatales archaeon; assembly: GCA_964526175.1. Taxonomy (GTDB): domain Archaea; phylum Thermoplasmatota; class E2; order DHVEG-1; family DHVEG-1; genus SM1-50. Next base: position 16,355 of record CAZGIV010000027.1, read on the forward strand.
AGGGGAACTGGTGGTGTCAAGCTGTGAACGCCGAATCCAGGATAAGACCCATGAGTTCCATGGTATCCTTGATCAGGTCACTGAAGAAAAAAATAACAGGAAGAAAAAGACAAATAATGGTGAAGAAGAGGATATCGATATCGATAAGGTGTGGTAGTTTTTCGTCGATATTTTCGTTTTTTACGAAATGTTTATAAAAAGCCTTTATATACTTCAAGGAGGGAAATTTTCTTATGAC
>CAZGIV010000028.1:0-16537 GCA_964526175.1 uncultured Thermoplasmatales archaeon
ATGAAAAATCCTTTTAACCCCGTGGTCATTTCATGGTTCTGAATGCAAGCGCGTGGTCTTGTGCAATTAAATAGGAAATCATTTAGGTTAGAAGAAAAGAGAAATAATAATATTAAAATGAAAAATGTGAATAATAATTTATAGTTAAATAATATTTATGTTACATTAGTAACATGGGCCAGTGGTCTAGTGGTTATGACGTCGCGCTTACAACGCGGAGATCGCCTGTTCAATTCCGGCCTGGCCCACTTTTCTCTCTTGGAGGGTTTCCAGTCGAAACCAAGGTATTTTGGCTGTTTGTTGGTTTTAGCGTGTTTTCCTCTTCCGCTTGTTCATGGAATTTAAGGACACGCTTCACCCAATCGTACGATGCTTGTTTGTAGTACTGTTCCGCATATTGGACGTAGTTCATGGTCGTCTGGATCTTCTCATGTCCGAGCCAGTTTTTGACGGGTATGACGTCGAAGGTGTCGGTGGATACTTTCTGTTCGATGAGTCGGGAGACTGCGCACCAGTGCCTCATGTCATAAGGCTGGAAATCTTTCCAGATCTGTTTACCGTAGCTGCTGAGTTTGTGGCCGAGGTGTCTAGCGGTGAGTGGTCGTCCATCTGGTTGGAGATAGAACGCGTCTTTGCTGTGTTGGTTTGCGACTTTGGGTCGCCAATGATCGATCCAGTTCTTGAAGCTCTTGTGTGTTTTGGAGATGAGGAGTTGTTTTCCTGGGAAGAGTGTTCGTTGTGATCGGTGTTTCTTGACTTCGGTGATCACAATGCATCCTGTTCCGTTGTCGTTGATGACCACATCGTTGGTGGTCAGTTCGCAGATTTCACTGGGGACACGCCAGCCGATGAGGAAGCTGTGGCAGAAGAGATACTGGTAGAGGGTGTTTTCGTAGTCATCCTCAGAGTATCGATAGTGGAAAAACTTGTAGGCAACATCTGGAAACGGGAGGATCCGTATGTGGGCTTTGGGTGTGCTCGGTGGTTTGTACGTCCATAGCGGGATCCCGTAGGCTTTGAGGAACATCCTCATGGTTTTCCATTCGTGGATGAGGGCGTGTGGTCCTGCGTGTTCGATTTGCTCCCGGTAGTCCATGTGTCTGATGAAGTTTTCCAGTGATGGGCTTCTGAAATTGACAGGGCAGGGATGGTTCTCCATGTATCGTGCATAGCGGAGGTGTTTTTCCACGGTTGATCGTTGGAGTCTTTGTCTGAGGACGGCATGGATACCAACTTCGATGAACGATGCGATCTGTGAATTGAGGGTGATGGGACATTCAAACCTATTTAGAGTATTGACATACTCGAGATCACCCATAACCTCCCCTTGATGGGGGTTGGTGTGATCGAATATATTTTTGCCTAAGTTTATGATGTTGTTTTTCCATTTTTGATTTAGACCTCCCACCAGTTCACCTTTTGGTGAATTGGTTAAATATGAATCGAATGGATTGTTAAAAAAGGTGATTGAAGTTTGAGTAAGCTTTGATTTTGAATAATGTTTATAACTGCTTTCTTCTTTAATCATCCACGGGGCTGTGATATTCATCGTATCATGGCTCCAGATCACCAGGGTGCTCGATACACTCTGGTGGTCATCTTTTATTGAATCTTTTAATGTACTACAGGCTTGTATTCTATTATTAGATAAGGTGTTTCTGCCTTATAAAGTCTTTGAGAGGGTCACTGAAAGTATTCAAAAAGGTCATATACCGGTGAAAATATTACTTTTCTGATATTATGAGGCAAGTTGAGATTGATAATGTTGAGGAGATGCTGGAAAAAATTGTAACAAAGGATGGAAAAGTCGGTGGTCTGACGAAACATGCTGGTAAAAGTGTAGTAATCGTAGTCACGAAGAAAATAAATAAAAAATGAGGTTTGATGCAAAGGGATTGTTGTCTCTAAATTTTAATACTAATTTGATCAGATATCGATGTAATGAATTTCTATTACTTTTTAGCGAGTCAAAACGGCTACAATCCATCAAATCGAAGATAATAGGCAGTGTTTTTTACTTTTGTAGGAACATTTGAGACTACCGCTTTATATCACCTTGAAACAATATACGGAAAGAATGATTTGAGGGAGGGACTGAAAAATGGAGGAAAAAGAAACGTATAGCATTCTGGGTATCCGGGAGGCCGATCCGATGCTCGAAAATCACAGGAAAGATGTGCTGGAAAAATACCTTGAGTACGGTCTTGTAGTATTGTGGAGATTCAATGAACAAGGAAAGACTCTTGAGGACGTCATCGAGCAGACGAAATTGGTTCTCTGGTATGTGAAAAACGAAAGGATGCAACAGATAAATAATGAACTTGGCTTGTAATCTTATTTCTTTTTTTCACCGAGAATCTCGTCGATAAGTTCGTATTTTATCAGAGCTTTTCCTATGGTGATTTTCCCGTTATCAAGCCGAAAGAATATTTCGTCGTTTGGTTTCAGCTTCAGGAGATCAAGCACTTCAGGAGAAAGCGTTACCCTGTTTCTGCTGTCCAGCGGCCGTGGTTTTCCAAGTAGTTTTCCCATTAAGAGTCCGGTAATGTAATTCCTGATATTTATGTTTGTTGGGTTTATGGGTTGATGGGAAAAGTTTATATGCCCATTTGTCATCTCTGATATGGTGAATATTTCTATTTAGTATATTCATCAGGAGGCAAGGAAAAAAATAATACTATGATAAAATTTTTAAAGCAAATGTTTTAAAAAAAAGATTTGAACGAGCAAGGCGGAAAAGAATCCAACCTCGCATGGTAATAATATAATTAAAAAAAATTAGATAATAAAGGAGAGGAAAAATGAGAAAAATAATTCAAACTGTAATATTGTTGTTTGCAGCAACAATGGTTTTAATGCCAGCAATAAACGCATATGACCCAGAAGGTGCACAACCTCAAACGGAAGGTGATTTAATCGCCATTGATATAGATAGATACTTTGAAGAAGATCAATGTTATTGTACCATAGAAGTTCAAAATAATGACCCGAATCAGGTAATAACAACGAATTTTTGGGTTCAACTACGACAGGATTCCCCAACAGGACGATATTTGGGCGAGGTATATGTCACTGAGGATTTGTCACCTGCAGAATCATACATAACAGATCCCATAAATTTTTCGTGGCAAGAAGGCGGTCACTATCTTTATACAGAAGTTGACTGGCGGCATAGTGTATATGAAACCGATGAAGATAATAATTGGTATCATGAATATTTCAGGAACACTCAGGAACAATAAATGCGATACAGCACTTAATTTCGGTTAAATCATATAAATAGTGTCTCTAAATGTCATCTTTCCTTATTTTTCTTTCTTTTTCTCAAACAATTTTTTTTCATGTAATCGACAAAAAATATTTATGAAAATATTTATATAGCATAGTAACATAATATTTAACACAACGGAGGAAAAATAACGAAACTATATACATTGAAAAAATTTTTAATATGCATTATTATGATATTATTTGTTGGATCGAGTGTCGTACAAAATATACCATGCAAAAACGTGAAATCTTACGATTCAATAGATAAAAAAAATGAAATTAAAACCGAAATAGAAGCACCATACATTCAATTAATAAATGATATGTCAAACGAACACCGTGTTGCACCGGTTATCGATAGAAATATCTGGGAAACATACAAAGTACATAATACTTGTCAGGACGTCGAAACAATATTGGATATGAATGCACAGTTGTTTGATGTCTACGAAATTATTGATTTTGGACAGGCTGCATGGGGTTTGACCTCTGGGGATTTCAACAATGACGATAACATTGATTTTGCTGTCGCCTCTGCAACCGTTCCATTTACCCATTCTACGATTTCTATTTTTTATAACAATGATGATTTGGAATTTACCCGGGATGATGTGTTTACTTTTTCATATACATACATCGAATCATTAGATTCAGGTGACTACGACAACGATGGCGATATAGATCTCATCTTCGGTTATTCCGAATACATTTACTATCAGGGTTCATATGTTTATGTATATGGCATTATTAGTATGCTTTACAACGATGGTGAGAACCATTTTGGGAACACTACAATGATTGCAAAACGGGGGTCAGGGATTCCGTATGACCCTGAGGAACGGTGCAATCCTAAAGTGACGTCAGCGGATTACGATGGTGATGGAGACGTAGACCTGTTGGTAGGTGATAATAGTGGTAAAGTCGAGTTGTACCTGAACAATGGAACAGGGAATTTCACGAGTGCCGGAGTCATCCATGATTGGGGTCTTTGTAGTTGGGGAGTAACCTCAGCGGATTATGATGATGATGGTGATATTGATTTTATTGCTGCGGTAGCACTCAATAGCAATTGGGGCTATGTATATTTAAAACGTAACCAGGTGATAGAGTCGAATGCGACTACCATTTTTGAGCCTGGTCCAGGAGAGATTATTTCCGATATTTATAACGTTCCTGGGACTGTAAGTTTAACCTCGCTTGATTATGAAAAAAACGGGAAGACGGATTTTATCGCCGGTAATTTTTTTGAACTCTTTCTCTACCTCGACAAACAAGGGATTTATGATCCTTTTAAGATATGCAGAATCCCTATGAATTCAGAAGATCAACCTGAGGATTTAACATTCGGTGCCTTGACTACAGCGGATTTCAACAACGACGGCTATGATGATTTTGTCGCAGGTGGCGTTCAGGGAGTTGTGCGTTTATTCATCAATAATCATGGTCTTGCTGCCATTACACGCCCGCACCCCAGCCGTCTATATGTTTTTGATAATGAATATGAGTCCCTGATTGCTGAGGATAAAATAGTAATCATCGGAAAGATTTCGATAGACGTCAAGCCAGTGACAGAACTAAAAAAAGTCGAATTTTATATCGGTAACAGTTTAAGGAAAATTGATACTACCTATCCATACAACTGGACATGGAGAGTAGGAGGCTCTCTTTTCCAGAAACGTACGATACGAATCGTTGCTTATGATACCACGGGTAAGAGTTCTGTTGCTGAAATCAAAGTCTGGAAACTCTTCTAGTATTATTTTTATTGATAAATCCCGACAATTTATGAAGTGATTAGTTCAATTCAGTTATTACCTAAACTCCCGAGTTTTTAATAACAAGGTTCATGCAGGTAACATCGATAGGAACAGGGATCAATAATTTCTCAAAAATGATACGTTGCCTCTTTGTGATCTCTGTTAATTTCCATGAGTTCCCGATGTGAATCGCCCGCAATTTGCTCAGGTCAAGTAGAATATCTTCAATCGAAAACTTGTCTGCGAGTGTTGTTTTCAAGAGGCGTTGAAGCAGAATTGATCTCAATATCATCGCGATGAAGGAGATGAAGATGAGTCCCTTCAAAGTCTCGACTTTGCGAACCCGTAGCGGCATGACGTCAAGGTCGTTCTTCAGATCGTCATAGACTTTCTCGATGGAATCACGTTCACGATACAGTGCGAGTGTCTCGTTCCAGGTCATCTGAAGCGTGGTCAGGAGTATCATTTTCCCCATCCTGTTACTTGCCTGTGCTATTGCTTTTGATTTTCGTTTCAGATGAATTGTTCTGTTGTCGATCTTCACTTCGAAGAATCGTTGGAAATCACCCGCAACTCGCTTGAAATGATCGTAGGCGTTTTCAAATGTCCGATGACCTTCAAGTTTCGCTTCGATGTCCATGAGGCGATTGTAGAAGGAACTGATCTCGTCCGCCTTGCGTTTCGGGCTAAAGAAAATGAATGCCCTCAATGTCTGCTTGCCGACCGCGAGGTCCTTCTGGATCACGTGCAGTATCTCTTTGTCGTATCGCCTCGCGTATCTTGCGTCCTCGATGTCGATATTTGTCTCGCTGATACTCTCCTTGCCGATCTTGACACTGAAGGGCAACGGCATCACGAATTCGATTTCTTCCTTGCACATCTCTTCCACATTCGACTCACTGTAGAACCCTCGATCAAGGATAAACAATCCGCGTTGAATCCCAAGTTGTTTCACTTCAGTGATGAGGTTCTTCAATGTCACGACATCATTCACGCTACCAGGAAACAACTTGTGGTAGATCGGGATCTTCCGTTCTACGGACATCACGACTCCGAGATTTACCTGCGCCAGGTCTAATTTCCTGTAATCATCTCCGTACTCGAACCATGAGATGTTCTCAGAGTATGAACCAAGACTGGTGATGTCGTAGATCATCGCCTTCGTGTCTTCAGGGGATACGAGCGTGCGGTGAAAGGAATCCATGCCTTTTTCGTTCAATGCAATCCGTTCAAGCAATTCAGAGAGACGTGGTGAACTCAATTCATCTGTTGATCCGCAGACCTCGCCGATCATCGTGTCATCCATCGTGTGTGAGATATGCTTCAATGCTGAAGGATGGATCACCTTCGACATCGCTAGCGCAAGGATGCTTGCGCCATCCTCGCCAAAACTTGCGGCGAGTTGTTGCTTCAATTGAAGTTCAGAACATACTTTGTCAAGAAGATATACCGGGCCGTAGGACTTTGTTGTTCTGACATCACGTTGGGATTCCTTCTGTTTCACGCTTCCCGTTTTTTCATCCCATACTCCAAGGTATCTACGCTTCTGCCTCGCTTGTTTTTTTTCGCTATCCCAGTAACCTTTGACTTCGTAGGCGTAAAGCTTCCCATGGATCTTTTGCTTCACAATATATGTCATCGTTAAGAGTAATAACAAGTATTCTTATAAAGTTTTCTATCGAGGATTGAGTATGAGAAATCAGTCCTTGTTGCTAATTTTCCGGGAGTTTAGGTTATTACAATGTCTCGAAATAGAAGGTAATTTATCTATTACTCATATTTAAGTTGTTTGTTCGACGATTCCCACCTTCATTTCTTATTCTCAGATATTTATCCGCAGTGGATTTGCACTTTTAATTAATAAAAAAAGATAGGGAAAATCAGATGGAATCATAAGAACCTGATTTCCTTATTTTTTATTGTTGAAGATTACTCTTGTTAAGTTTTACTGAACTGCCACCAAGCCTTCAACTCAGAACCATCATTCGTTCTCAGGATATTTCCTTCTGGATCTCTAAAAACAGCATAGACTCGATAGGTGCCTGTGCCATGTGTCAGATCCGATGCTCGGACGTGCCCATTGAATATAGTATCGAGTGCGAGTTGATTGCCACTGATGATGGTCCGTGTTGTGGTTTCGTTGATAGTGTCATTGTCGATGATCCAATGTGGGGCAGTACCTTTCCCTGAATCATAGAATTGAATTTGTAGTAATAGGTAGCCTGTGATATCCGTGGATCCGGTGTTTTTGATCTTTGATTGATTGCGATAGGTGATCACCAGTTTTGGTTGATACCCCAGTCCCTGTTCACTAGAGTAGACATAAACATGTTCATTACCTGTTGGTGTGTACCCGTTGATGTCCCTGTTGCTTCTTAGACAGAGTTTCGTCCATCCAGTTCGATTCATCCAACTTTTTCCATCACTGTTCAAGTATATAGCATTATATCCGGTTCCCAGGCTGCTGGTGTTCTTGCTTCCTCCGTTCCCGGAGTATAGGTTTTTGTTATAATCGGTGGTTTGTAACGGGTTATGCGGGTAGGTGGGTTGACCATTTTGGACGGTTATTTCAAAATCGGTGGTGGAAGAATCCAAGTATTTATAGAGGGAGAGAGTGGCGTTATCGATGTAGGCGTTCTGAGGTAATGCAGTCGTGTTGAAGAACAGGTATCCTCGGTAGACATAATAATAGGTTGGGCTGGCACGTTTGTATTGTCCGATGGTAATCGAAGAACTGGTATTGAAGATGGTGCCAGAGGTCGCATTTCTCGCGGCACTGTAACTTGCGGAGCTATAACTGTAGATGTAACCGTCATTTGAATTGGAATATACAGTGAGAGTCGGGTCGATGACCACGGGGAAGGTCATCGCATTCAGATCAGAGACCTTCAAACCCGAGAGCAGATAGGTATTCCCATTCAGGTGGATGATACGGTAGGTCAGATTCTGCCGAGCTGATTCGTTGTTCAGTTCATATGCCTCACCAAGTGGAAGGGCGCATTTGAACTGACCTAGCAGATCTCTGAATTCCACTCCATTTTCTGAGATCGTGACATTTTCTTCGAGCAATCCTGAATCATTGTAGAGATTAAGATTCTGATAGTCCAGTTTAGTAATAAATACGAGATAGGAGCTGGCATCATTCAATCCGTATTGCGATGGCGGATGGTTCTGCAACACGGCCTTCGTGGTATTGCTCATGGTGATTTCTTCTTTGAGTCCGATGTTGCCGTAGCTCCAGGTGACGTCTGTACCAGTGAAGACAGCTGGGTAGGTGATGGAATAATCGCTAACCTGTCCTTGGCTGCTCTGAACATTTTGCAGGTATTGGTATGCCCAGTTGCTCTGAGGGTCAACATAACCAACTCCAACAAGCTTGCTCCTGATAGCATAGATGGTTGGGTCGTCTGATCGGTTGAAGGTGAAGGCGACTGGCCATTCCTGCTGTGCATTTGATTTAAAGTAGGCTCCGTATAATCCACGGTTGTTTCCACTACGATATCCATAGACATACGCGGGATGGTTTTCTGCGAGTTGACTGATGGTATTGTTGATGGGTGTCCAAATCTCATTCTCCTCTTGGTAGTTCACTGGTCCCTGATAGGTCTCCAGGATGTTCTGTCCTGTGAGTGCGTTATAATATTCATCCCAGGTGAGCCCCCGACCAACTAGGGTGTAGTTCTCCGGTGGGTTCGGTGGATCGGTGATATTGATGTATTGATTGCTGGTGTAGCTGTCTTGGAGAGTAGCGATGCTAATGGATACATCTGCAGAGACGTGGAAGTGATGCCCGGTGGAGATATTTATATTGTACGCGTTATCCATCGCCCAGATCGTGTAATTGTACTGCCCGACGAGCCAGGTATCAGTGAACACGAATTGATACGTATCATTCCCGACAAAGGTCATGGTGTGATTGCTTGAATTACCACCATCGGGATGTGCAATCTGGACCGTCACGAGATCAACGCCGCTGCCGTTATCAACGATGTCCGCAGTAATCGTCACGGGATACCCGAATCCGACGGTATGCGGAGAAGCAGTAACATCTGTTATTGTTGGTGGCGTGGTATCAATAAGGATCTGCCGTGTCTCGGTGGAGCTCTGGTTTCCGGTAGTATCGATCGCATGCGCAGAATAACTATATGTTCCATCAGAAAGACCTGTGAAATTATGGGATAACCGATTGATACCATTGTTGTAGGAAGCATTGATCTCCTCCCAGCTTAACGCACGGTTGTAGAGCTGTGGTTCATCAAGCGCACCTTCGAAATAGCACCAGCTTGAACAGTGTCCGTCATAGGCAATCATGGTATGCTGTGCGTTGGTGATGTTTTTTACAGCGATCCCTCCGCTGCTCGCATCCTCCTCCCCATCAACATAAATAGAGTATGCCCCTGAGCGACAGACGTATGCAATATGATGCCAAGTATTATCTGTTACATCGGTTGTCCCTTGTAATGTGACATTACTTCCCGCGGATTGTGAGACGATGAGATAGGGGCTGTTTATGATGCCGAACCCGTAGCCTTTCCAGCTTTCCGACGCCGGGTTGTTGGTCAGGATCATCGCTTTCTTCGAATACAAGGTGGTATGGCTTTTCTCCCAGACCATGAACGTGAAATCACCAGTACCTAGATCAAGACTATCACTAGTGCCTACATCAACATAATCATCAGAGCCATCGAACTCTAGTCCATCCCCGTATTTTCCTGCAATGATGTTTCTGGTATTCATCCCGTTTTGGAATGTGCCAAAGTTCTCGTAGGTGGAGTTGTCGTACACCCCGGTGTCGTTGTACGACTCCATGGGCCAGTATCCTTTGAGGCTGTGGTCCCAGTCGATGAACGCGGAGGTGTTCACTGGATCTAGGATGGTGACGTTGATGTCTGCCCAGGGGTCATTGGAAATGGTGTCATCAGTTGGTGTTGTCGTCGCATAGAAAAGGACTGGCGGTGTCGGGATCGTGAAGGAATAACCAGTGCTGGTGTTCGTGTTTTTTTCATAGTCGGTTACCCAGATCGTGTAGTTGTATTGGCCGGTCTGCGCGGTGTCATTAAAGACATACCAGTAGGTATCGTTGACGAAATGGTTCATGGTGTAATTCGCATGAGTCCCGTTCGGATAGGTGATGTTCACCATGGTATGATTGATACCGCTTTCCATATCGTTGAATAATCCCGCAATCATGACTTCCAGCCATCGGTTCTTCACGTTTATTTCATCGTTGATCTGTTGGATCTCAGGTGGTGTTTCATCAATGAAAACGAGTATATACCGGTTGGAGACATCCGAGTTCGATTGGTTATCCATGACCGTGAGGGAGACATTATAGAATCCCTCCTGGGTGAACGCGTGTGTAACATTTCTGTCATAAGAGATTGTGCCGTCATCGAAATCCCACGTCCAAATCGTCATATTATATCCACTTGCCACCGCTGAGGTATCGGTAAACGTAATGTTCTCGTCGATTTCAGCAAAAGGTGATGGGATGCTGAGGTTGAAGCTTGCACTTAAGTTCACGACAGAAACGTTCACGGAAAATTCTTTACAATAATCGTTACTATCCGTGACATTTAGAACAACTGAATAGTTTCCTGATTCGTCAAACGAATAATTAACGGTTTTTTGTTGCTTTGCGTATCGTTCATGGTTGAATGTCCATGTATAATTATATGGTTCGGTACCTCCGCATGCGATCGCTTCGTAGATAGAATCCAACTGCTGTATGGAGGGTAATTCGGTCGCTGATTGAGCGTTCACTGCTGACGAAAGAACGGTGCATGACATATCAAAACTGGTAAGGAACTGCTCGAGCACATAATGGGGGTCTGACCATTCGCTCCAGGTCCCATATCGGTCCCATCCCATCGGTGACCCATCAAAGAGATATCGGAAATCTTCCCGTGCCCTAACCTGGATTTTTTTCCATCCACACCAACAATACGTATGTTCTACAGTACAATTTTGACCAGAATCATACGGACCGGTTTCGGTGGTATCAAGAATCCAGAGGTATTCAAGGTCCCTTCTCCAAGCCCATTGATACTGTAGTTGATCAAGATTGGAATCGGTGGTATTCGTCGTATAGTTCGCTGGTTCTCCCACTGGTATCTCTGAAGGTCCGGTAATATCCCGAGGTTTGTTCGGAATGCTGTTGTTTCGGGGACAGAGATACACATACCCTGATTGGGTATCGGTATCGTTGTACACTCTCGTATTAAGAGTGATGTCGTTAATCCTTCCTGTTGAATTTAACAGATTAAGCGTAAGGGAATAATTTCCGTTTGTGGCTCCTGTTGAGTTGGGTGGCAAAGTGACGATGAGGGTTTTTTGGGTCCCCCCAGAGGTGATGTTGAAATCATAGTTCTTCCAGAACACCGTGGTATTTGAGGGACAGCTTTTCATGGTCGCATTCACTCTAACCCGGTCCTGTGGGAGTGACGATTTTAGTGATATAGTGACGTTGATGGAGTCATTTTCGTCACCAATGTCGTAGGGTGAATCCTCCGCAGTATACGTAACTGATCCGTTAAACCAGCAGTCGGGGTTAATCATGAAATATTTTACCAAGCCTAGCGTTAATCGAGCGGTGGCATTGACATCATCTCGATCAATATTTTTCAGGCTATCACCCTCAGTGTAATTATTTCCTGCTCTATGCCATTGATCCCATCGTCTATCCTGATCTTTCACGAGCCCGATAGTTGTGGTATCGGTGAATCTTTTATCAACGGTAGCTTGTTCGGAACCTGAACTGATTTCTTCCCCCGTTCTTTTAATGGTTTTATCCTCCGGATATCCACTGTCTTCACGTATCTGATCCAATATCTTATCAAAATATGAGTTATTACTGGTATCATTGTAATCGATACAGAGTTGGCAGTCCTCTTGTTTAAATCCAAGCTGATCTAGCATCAACCAGTATTTGACTTTCTGTTTCTGGTCTATGTGTTTATCGCAGTGGTATCTTGCGCCGTGGAATCCATATTCCTCGGCAGTTGTGAAGAGAAAGGTGAGGTTGTATTTCGGTTTGACGGAGGGATGGTCCTTAAAAAATTTCGCGAGGCCAAGGACGATAGCAGTGCCAACCGCGGAGTCGCCCGAAGTCTGGCCGAACATCCCATCATATCTATTCGAGACAATTGCTATCATGTCACTCGGGCTTTTATCAATGGTTATATTGCCATAGATATTTTCCCCAATGGCGCCAGGAGTAGTTACGTTTTCTTCTAAATATTCTTGACTAATATATCCAGACAATGTAAAATCTTCACAGTTATTTCGTAAGAATTCTCCAACTGATTTGTTGACACAAATAGTGGGTAAATCAAATACAATACCCATTGTTTGAGTATTCATTGACCACATAAAATGATAATCGTGAGAATCATAGAGTATAACTCCCACACAATTGGATATATTCCTGCTCAAAAGAAACGATGTCTTTATTTGCAGGCATGTTAAATACGTTTGAAAACCAGGGACCAACTTTGATAAACCTGTGATTTGTCTAACCAATTTAAATTGAGACCCAAGCAATATTATATTATAGAATAAATTATTACATATATTTGGAAATTTTGTGAACTTAAGAAATTCATTATAATCAGGGATTCTATCAATAACAAAATATGGTTGTCGTGATGATTCTTCTGGGTCATAGGTAAATGTTAACTTCCTTGAAAAGCTTCGTACATTATCAACAACAACCGTATAGTCTTCTAAGAGCTCTTTAACAACATTTCCATTCGTATTATTAATTAAAACAGCAGGGCAGGGGCAGTCGGAGGCATCCGCGATTCTTGGATTTCCGGTATCGATGACGATAACTCCTGATGCATTGGTGATGTTTTCAAGTTTCTCTTGAACTCCGTTCACATCATCCAGCAAAAAAACCCGTGCATATTGTTCAACAGGTGATGGTATTGAACCGTTTTGTGATATATAGGTTACATTGCCGAGTAGTGGTGAATAATCGTTGTTTAAGAATTCAAAGTCTATATTTTTAATAGATTCTTCGAATATTCCCCAAATGGGAAATATTTTTGTCATATTGATTGGTCTGATTTCAACATTTGAAAAACCGTAATCATCATTCCAACAACTGATATTACTTGTTTTGACTGCTATGGGGAACATTTCTTTTTTTGGGATTGGATTCTCGTACAGATAGGATTGGGTTCCGATTGAATTGACGGTGAATGAAAAATCAGATACGTTGATGATTGAAGAATAGTTATTATGTAGTGCGTCTATGGTCTGTAATCGTTCAATTTTAATATTCGTTAAGTTTGAAGTATTTCTCATCTCGGGTTCAAGAATATTCCATATTGTGTAATTTCCTCCTTTGGATCCGAAACTCCTCCCCTTCGGAATATCGCTAGGAAGGTAGGCATCGTAAATTACATTTGAAAAGTCACCTAATTGGGTCCAGATGTAATCCATATCCAGTCCCATCTCCTCTTTGGATTCCTCTTCAGAAGATGCGACTACATTGGTGTCTTCTGGAATGATGAGCGTCGTCAGTGCACTTGTTATCAATAGCATTATACAAATTAGGATTCCTATGATTTTTTTCCTCATAATTGACCTCCACATTATCTGAATGATAAATAACTTTAAAAATTTTTGTTTTAAATTATTAATTAAAACGTAAAAAATATTTTTAATAAAAATAATATTTTTTTTTTTTTTTTTTTGGTAAAAAAATCACTTATTGAAGCCATATGAATGAGATACTATCTCTTTTTTTGTTACGTTTGTCTCAAGTTTTTGGTAATCAATGATGACAACATCTGCTCTCATGATAATAAAATAGACATTTCTTTTCTGGCAAAATCTAATAAAGTCGCATTGTATTAATATTTATTAGGGTGAATTTTGACTATGCAAGTTGGGTGGAAAAAAAGTATTGTCGTATTCATCGTTATCATCTTTTTAATTCTGATGATAAATTTACCATTGATACAAGGATTCACATCCAATGTACCTCATTCCGATGCGATGAATGAATCTTCTTATGAAACATATAATGGTTATATTCGCAAGCCATATGATTCTTCTGAATTGACGACGTTTGGACATTATGGGAAAAAAGAAACGCAGTTCTTTGTTGATTCTTTCGTTGAAGCAAATACGATGTCGGAGATACTTGATAATAGTCGCGATGGCCTGATGGATTCCGCTTGGCCAATGTACTGTCATGATACTCGTCATACGGGGAGAAGTCCGTATTCGACGGTGAATGCAACTGGTGTTGTGAAATGGGTTATAAGTACCGATGGACTCGCAAATGGTGGCCCGACAATCGATAATAATGGAATTATATACATTGGTTCGTACGACCTAAACGCAGTATATCCAAACGGGACATTGAAATGGAAATATGTCATGGAACGTAGTATTGTATGCGCTCCTGCGATTGCACAGGATGGTACGATATATTTTGGTGTTATTTATGGTAACGGATATCTCTATGCAATGAATCCGAATGGAACTGTAAAATGGACCTATTCAACGGGAGGAAATCTTGATTCCTCACCGGCTATAGGAGATGATGGAACCATCTATGTTGGAAGTGGAAGTAAAACCATTCATGCGATTTATCCGAATGGAACCAGAAAATGGATGTTTAACACGGACCATGTGGTGCTTTCTTCCCCAGCGATTGGACCGGATGGCACCATCTATTGCGGATGCCATGACACCTACCTCTATGCACTCTACCCGGAGAATGGGACCCTGAAATGGAAATATAAAACTGGGGATTGGATAAGAGTAAGTCCCTGTATCGGGGATGATGGCACAATTTATGTCGTCTCATTTGATGAATACCTTCATGCAGTGTATCCCAATGGAACAATGAAATGGAAATCTTTTTGTGGTGCAGGAACATCACCGACCATCGGTTTGGATGGCACCATCTATTGTGGAGGATATGACCTTTATGCATTCTATCCTGAGAATGGTTCAGTGAAATGGGTTTATGATATCCCTGGGACTGTTGAAGGTGGTACACCCTGCAGTTCCATTGACGGAACCATCTTCCTAGGGACATGGGAAGGAGGTTATCTCATTGCAGTCAACCCAAATGGTACCGAACAATGGAGAAAATCTATTGGTGGTACAGACTCCCCACCAGCAATTGGTGCAGACGGAACCGTCTATATCGGTGGAGGTCAAACGCTATATGCATTCGGGAAAGGACCACTCTGGGTCGAGGCTAATGGGCCTTATAGCGGATATGCTCATTCCCTTATACAGTTCTCCGGCACCATTTACGGTGGCACTCTCCCCTATAGTTATCATTGGGATTTCGGTGACGGGACGACCTCAACTGAGCAGAACCCGAAACATGACTATGACCACCATGGGAATTACACAGCAGCATTCACAGTCACGGATGCTGGTGGGAACAGCAGTAGTGATACTGCATCGGTTGTTGTTGATTATGCATTACCAACAGTCTCGATTCTGAAACCAACTAATGCATTCTATTTTATAAACATCAAGATTCTTCCAGCGAAAACACCGTTCATCATTGGACGAATCACCATCGAAATCAATGCGTTTCAAGAGGATGGTTTCGAAATTACGAAAGTAATATTTGGTGTTGATGATGTTGTAAAAGCGACGGTGACATCAGAACCATTTACATGGACATGGGGACGGGAAAAACTCTCACGATACCCACATCATATTGACATATGTGTATATGACATTAAAGGGCATACTGGTTGGGCAACATTAAATGATGTCTGGAAATTTTTCTAACGAATAAAAAGTAAATCGTAACTATTACTATTTTTTATCATAAAAAAGGAGAAAATTCATTCCGAAAATCAAATCAGAAAATCAATTCATTGAAAAAAAGAGAGAAAGAATCCGTGGAAAAATATCGCTGAGATTCTCGTCGATTTTTCCGTTAAAAACACAGAGGTTAAGACAAAGTTACGACCACTCACTCATACCTTATTTTATTTACTAAGTTCACTCTTGTTTCTCTGAAAGATATCGAAAAATGCTTCATTTCTCCGTAGAAGGAAATAATTAAGGAATCGTTTGAAATGTTTCTCCCATTGATGTGGTCCCTTAAAAATATGCAGGAAGATCACACAATACCCATTTTCTAGGAAGACACGTTTTCTGTAATCATAGTTGAAATCCTTCGAACCGCACACTTCAAGGTAAACGCCAAACTGGGTGAGGTAGAAATCTGGTGTCCAGACGCGAGGTCGTCCATCACCGTCCCAGACGAACACGGGTTGTTCGTACACCCATTCGATGTTCATTTTCCGTAGATACTCAGCAACTTTCCTCTCAGGATAGGTCATCCTTGATGATGAATCTTTCATTATCAAACCTCACAAAAGTGAAAAAAAGAAAGAAAAAGAAAGAACGCTTTTAGTGAGAAATAGGTTTGTTCGTCGAAGACCAAAATGGGGTAAAAATCGTGTTTTCTTGGTCTGTTTCTCTCCTGTTGACTCTGGTGGGTTCGGCCTGGCCCA
>CAZGIV010000029.1:0-16422 GCA_964526175.1 uncultured Thermoplasmatales archaeon
TTACCGGTAAAAATGATAACATGCGTCCATCGGGAAGAGAATACGAATTTTCCAGTAAAAATCTCTATCCTTGTTTGCAGACCAACCAATACCAGAGGTTAACTATTATCGGCATTATTTTTTTATAGGAATGAATCAACCCAATTCGTGATATCCATAACAACCTGTTCATCAACATTTCCAGGCTGATTGTATTCCGTATTTGTTGGTGGACCATTTCCTGCGATGAAGAGATGGTTCAACAACGGGTACGCTATCAACGTCACATTTGCATTATCTGCGAAGGCTTGCTGCCATGCTGGAAAATCATCTGTATACGAGACCTGATAATCTCGCTCTCCCTGAAGAAGTAACATCGGAATATGTAATGTTAAGGCCGTTACAACAGGGTTATAGGAGTTAAGATCATACCAGTATGCAGCAGAAGCGCCAAGGATGATTTCATCAGGATCGAGGCTGTGTGAAGTTATTAATGATATATTCTCTCTCAGTGAGTCTATTTGTGCTTGTTCTACTTCACTGATGTTTCCGTCTAATGAGGCAAGATAGATGGTTTGATTCAACAGAAGATCAGTGAGAGATCTTGTAGGTGCGGCAAGCATAATCAATCCTGTGATATTTGAATCATTTTGTGCGATTCGTGGTGCAAGCATAGCTCCCAAGCTATGGCCAAGAACATATATGTGGTTTTGATCGATTTTGTCTGTTGTCTGTAGAAGTGTTACTGCAGCGCGTGCATCGTCAATGGTTTCATCGTAGACTGTGAAATTAGCAAGCATATTGACGAGTGTTGAGGCATAATATTTCGTCCGCTTCTCATATCGAAGGACCGCTATCCCTTTCGTGGCAAGTCCCCAGGCAAGATCTTTAAATGGTTTATTGGGGCCGATGGTTTCATCGCGGTCGTTTGGCCCTGATCCCTGAACAAGAACAATTGCGGGGAACGGTCCATCCCCGTTTGGAAGGGTGAGTGTTCCTGGAAGAGGCCAGTCTGTTCCTGCACCAACAGTGACATTGTACTCGGTGAAGTTCTCGGTGTTTGCATAGGAGGGTGGTTGGTATTCATCTGAGAGGTCCGTGGGGACAAACTGCAAACCAACAATTTGTTGACTGTCATTAAAAACAACCCGTGTGTCCAGCAGGCCGAGTTTATCGTAATTGCTGGTGACGTACACGATGATGTATCCTTGTTCTTCTGTTGTCCTTGTGCTAATTATTTCCGTGAAATTCCCGTACGATGCCTCGATTTGATTCCAGATAAGTTGGAGTTGTTCCGGTGTCGTCTGTGTTTTAAGGGTGTCGTTAAACAGAGTGTTATATGGTATGATGAATGAATCATTTGCGAAATCACTGACAAGGGTTACCGCGATATCTGCGTCTGTTTGTTCAGGGGGTGCTGGTTCATTGTTTGTGGCACATCCAGCGAAAAAAATGCTTCCAACAACGATACTTATGATGAGAAGTGTGATTGTCTTTTTCTTCATATATCTGTCTGCCCCCTGACGGTTGAGAGGTGGAATGACCTCCATCTTTTTAACTATATCTACAAATTAAGTAAGAAATAAATCATTTGTATCCACCGCAGCATACGATTAGAAAAAGAGAGTCTCAGCGGGCCACAAGAGAAATACTCCTGCCGGGAAGGGAACTTGAATTAAGAAATCATTTGGTAATTTCTTCATTTACTTAACAATAAGTGTCTGGTCCCTTTTTCTCCAATCTAATGATATCCTTTCGCTTCGACAAGATAAAGCTCTATACAATTAAGAACGACACCTCGTCTCGTTTAGTTCCTAGCGAAAAACCTTGATAATACTATTTTCAATATTTTCTACGTCGTTTGACCATGTCTTTTAGATATTCTTCTGGAGTTTTTACCCAAAAAGACCGTTCAGTTTTTTTCTCGACATATCCTTTTGTTGCTATGTTAAAAAAATCTGGATCGTAGGTGATAATCCCAATAATTGTATGATCATTGACCGCTGCTTGAATCAGAGATTTATCTTGTATTGATGGTTGTTTCAATCCTGAAGATTTTAATTCCTTTAATTCTTTTGAAATTTTAGCTTCAGATATCGTTATGATTTTTAAGTTAATATCATCGATATCACCAATAAAATAAAAGGCTTCTTTTAGTACTAAATCAGTTGTTGCTAATCCTTCTTCATATAAAATTGCTTGGCAATTTTTAGCTATTTTTCCTTCCCTTTTAGCGTTAACTAGGATATTAGCATCTATTAATATCCATTTTTTTTCAGGCGTTCTTTTTAATAACGATGATTTTGGTAAAGATATAGAATATGATGGGGGTGATGGTGATCGATTTACAATTCTAAGCCAATTATTATAAGCGGATTCACTTATCCATTTATAAGAACGACATTGAGGACTACATTGCTCAGAGCATTTTGATTTAGCTTCTTCTATTTCTTTATGATATTTTTGGCAAATATAAACCATTGATAAGTATCTATATTAGGACATTATAAATAGATACTGTGGCAAAATGTCAATATGATTTAATATTTATTTTTCCTTCAAATAAGACCTTAGATGCGATGATTCTGTTGCTTATAACAAGGTCGTATCTCACCTTTCTCAATTTATTTAATCAAAAGGAGATATTAACTCCATTTTACCGGTAAAAATACATTAGGAAAAGATATTCAAAAGCTCTTAATACCGGGGGAACGGAAACGTGTCTCCCGAGGTTACAGTTCCCTCCAAAAACGATTTATAGATGCAGGGGAAGGGATTTAAACCTCTATTTACTGATAAAAAATAAACAATGTTTCTATCAAATACTTTTTTAAGCGATTTCTTTTTCAATAAATCGAGAGTTCATCAAACGTGCAACAGCCATATAATCTGGTGAAAAACGCAAATAGTTACCTGTTTTGTATTCCGTAGGGTTTTTCCCAAGACTATACACCGTTAAATCCGAGGTCGTTCCAACAAATTGTACTCCATGGTCTTTTGGTTTAAGATCATTAATATCAACATCAACGACACCGAAATCCACTACCGCTTTGTGTTCTTTTATCCCTTCCAGCGATTCTGTGTGTAACTGTGCATGTCCTACGTTTCCTTCTCCTATCACCCCATCAGGTGTTCGTTCCTTTTTTTTGAATTCGACGATATTCGCATCAAATTCAAACGCATTTGTAGAAAGATTGCAAAATTTTTTGTTGTTCAGTGGTGAGGTCCCTAAGAAAATCGCTTCACCTATTCTCAGGTGATTGACTTCTAGGGGGACTTTTCCTTTTCCGAGGAGTGGTAGGGTAATGGAGCTGCCACCAGTGATAAGGTGGAGATTTCTTTTGAATTTTATCTCAATTAGCTGTTTATAGAGGCAGAGTTGTATCAGTTTATCAAATGTTGGTTCAATCCCGTACATGCATCCGAGGTTTGTTCCAATTCCTATGATTTTGATATTCGTTAAATTAAAAACTTTAGCATAGAACTCTAACAACTTCTCCCGTACCACACCTTCACGGAGCTCCCCCATCTCAATCATAATAATTATTTTGTGAGTTCTCTGCTGATTTTTCGCTTCTTTATTTAATTTTATTATCGTGGCAAACTCCGTGTTTAGTGAGATATCCGCGTATTTCACAATACTTTTGATATACGCTGAAGATGGTGGTTTCAGGTACATGGTGACAAGCTTCGGATTGATCTTTTTTATTGTTCTTAGGCTTGAGACCCGGGAGTCCCCAATTGAATGCGTCCCCAATATCACATCTGGTTGTAATATTTTTTCCAATACCGGTTTATATCCGCCTAGGACTTTGGTGACGAACGTCCATTCTTTGTTGTATTTTTTACAGTATTCATTCATTTTTGAAATATTATCTATGATTCTCTCAGGGAATATCCGTAATTTAGCCATCGGGTCTTTTTTTCTCCTTATTTTTATATCTCATCTCAGCGTATTTTGATGTGAAACCAATGTGTTTGTATATCTTCAATGCAGGGTTGTCATATTCAACATGTAATGAGATGTCCCCGTCGCAGAGCTCGATTGCTTTTTGAATGAGCTTCTTTCCTATTCCTTTCCCCCGTTTTGTGGGACGGACCGCGATGTAGACGAGGACATGCTCTGGGATGTACCCTGACATGCCAGAATCGTTGATGACCACTTCCCCGAGTACAATCCCCTTTTCGATTGCTGCGAGGAGGAATCCGCCTTTGCCTGACTCTTTTGAAAAGGCGTAGTCCACAGCTTTGGTGATGTCTTCTTTTGTGTCCCGGTATTCTTGGAGATGGGTGTATAAAAATTCTATGAATTGTCCTTTTGGTAAAACCTTTGGGAAATCCGTGTTCTCCTTAATTTGAATCAGTTCCACTGTCATTTTTTTTTTTCAACCTTTTTGTGCGTACTATTTTTTTCTCTGTTGTGATTTGTACAAAAAACAGGAAAAAATCCCACTTTTTGTTTTTTATTGACGGGGGTTTTTAAAATATATACTGAAAGCTAAATAAACCTTTCCAGTCCCTTCACTCAAACTGTATTATTGAATGGATTCATCATATAATAATTTTTTTATTAGGAGCAACAGTAAGTCTTCTTGTTTTCATCATTGGGCAACTCATGGACTGAGTTAATTGTATTTTTTGAATTGAAATAAGTGGAAAAGTGCACGGGGACGGGATTTGAACTCCTAATTACCGGTTATATTCTGAAAGATGGATAATAATTACTCTTCTAGAAATATACAATTTTATTCGTTTTTCAGGTCAAACCTGTGATATCATATGATTCTTGTGCTGGATGCCAATCAAATGAAAACGATGGTCTGTTCCACTCTACATACACTGGTGGAATAACTGGAATTATGAATTGAATGAACGCATCTTCCCGAATTACTTTTGGACCGTGACCTTGTCAATCGTCCCAATAGTTTGCAACCCACTTGTTATTAGACGGCGTAAGAAAACATCGGAATATTCTCCATTCAAGGAAATAGCAATTCTGTAAATTGTTAATGACATTGTGTATCTGTTTAGCATTCTATTAATCTAAACATCTGATACGTATCTAATATCGGATTTA
The DNA here is from genome assembly GCA_964526175.1 of uncultured Thermoplasmatales archaeon. GTDB lineage: Archaea > Thermoplasmatota > E2 > DHVEG-1 > DHVEG-1 > SM1-50. The sequence continues at coordinate 5,057 of CAZGIV010000029.1, forward strand.
TATTCTATGTAGTTGGGGAGGATTTTATGATAAATCTATCTGAGTTAAAAAGATGAAAGTAATACGTGTTGTCTACAGAGAATATCACCAGATTTTAGAGAGCAGCCCCATACAAAAAAGGATGAAAAATCTTTTTTATGGTCAACATCCTTTAATAAAACTAATGGATTTTCGTAAACAAAAATTTATTATAAACGAAACTAATAGATGCAATTATCACTTGAAATTTAGAATGAAGATGTGAAAATATGAATCAAATTGAAATTGAACTACCCGTTTTCAGAAAAAAACTACATGAATTTCCAGATCTTTCCGGACAAGAAAAAAAAACATCTTTAGTCCTTAAGAAAACACTTTTACACTATAAACCAGATGAAATTATTTCTGAACTTGGCGGTTATGGTCTTGCTGTACTATTTGATTCAAAAAAACCAGGGCCAGCAATTATGATTCGTGCTGAATTGGATGCTTTACCAATCCAAGAAATTAATGAATTTTCGTATAAAAGTAAGAATCCTGGAATTAGTCATTCATGTGGTCATGATGGTCATATGACAATACTAATCGGCCTTGCATCTTGGTTACAAAAAGAAAAAAAGAATCTACAGGGGAAGGTTATCCTTTTATTCCAGCCTGCAGAAGAAAATGCAGCAGGAGCAAAACTTATATTAAATGACCCGAAATTCAAACCAATACAACCAGAGTATATTTTTGCACTTCACAATATACCTGGGTATAACAAGGGTTCAGTAATTGTAAAAAAAGGTGTATTTGCTTCGGCATCACAAGGTTTAATTATAAAATTAGTGGGAAAAACGTCTCATGCTGCTCATCCAGATAAAGGAAAAAACCCTGTCTTGGCAATGACAGCCATTATTGAAGAGCTATCAAAGATACCAACAATAACGACATCTGAGCAAAATAATGCGCTCATAACCATCATTCATGTAAAATTAGGGGAAATAGCATTTGGGACTTCTCCAGGTGATGCAGTGATAATGGCTACCTTTCGCGCTCAGCACAATGAAGTTATGCAAAGGATATCTGAAGAGGCTGAAAATCTTGTGAAAAAAATAGCAGAAGCTTATCAATTAGAGTATACTATCAAATGGGTGGAGCAGTTTCCAGCATTACAAAATGATGATGAATGTGTTGATACCATACGTTCCGCTTCTAAGATTTTGAATAAAGAAATTGTAACGATAAACGAGCCGTTTCTTTGGTCAGAGGATTTTTCTTTTTTCACACAAGAACATAAAGGTGCTATGTTTGGAATAGGCTCAGGTGTACATCATCCACAACTTCATAATCCGGATTATGATTTCCCAGATGATATCATAGACGTAGGTGTATGTCTGTTTCAAGAAATAATTCGAAAAATAGTAAAAAAATAAAAAAAGAGAGGAGTACCATGCAGCATTCATCGTATATTGAACTCAGTCAATTAGCATTGAAGAACAATATCAAATATCTACGAAAACAAATTGGAGATTCAGTTAAATTTGTATCAGTGATAAAAGGAAATGCATATGGACATGGATTCACACATTTTATACCCATGGCCGAGGCATGTGGTCTTGATTATTTTGCCGTATTTGATGCATGTGAAGCAGAAATGGCTTTTACCGCAAAACAGCCAAAAACAGAAATTATGATCATGGGCTGGATCGCTAACGAGGATATCGAATGGGCAATTGAGCATGATATCTCCTTTTTTGTTTTTGAATTTAATCGTTTAGATAAAACCATTGAAATTGCAAAGAAGCTTAAAAAGAAAGCAAAAATTCATTTGGAAGTTGAGACGGGTTTGCATCGTACTGGTCTTTGTGGTGATGAGTTAAAAAAGGCTGTTGAAACCATAAAACTCAATGAGGAACACGTTTTCATCGAGGGTGTATGCAGTCATTTTGCAGGTGCTGAAAGTATTGCAAATTATGTACGTGTTCATAAACAAATTGATTGTTTTAACGAAGTAAAAAAATGGCTTAGTAGTAAAGATATCGTACCTAAATATTATCATACTGCATGTTCAGCTGCAGCATTCGTCTATCCTGAGACAAGGATGGATATGGTCCGAATTGGTATTGCTCAATATGGTTACTGGCCGAGTGAAGAAATAAGGATTCATCATTTGATTTCAGGTGATATTAGTTTGACTCAACGTCCATTGCAACGGGTATTAACCTGGAAAAGTAAAGTGATGAGTATTGAACATGTCAAAACAGGTGAGTTTATCGGTTATGGGAATTCTTTCCAAGCAAGAAAAGACACAACAATAGCAACTGTTCCTGTTGGATATTTTCATGGATACCGACGGAGTTTAAGTAACGTAGGATATGTATTAATTAAAGGTAAAAAAGCACCTATCATTGGTATGGTGAACATGAGCGTGATGGTTGTAGATATCACTTTCATTCCTCTAGTTCAAAAAGGTGATGAGGTAGTGTTAATCGGTAAACAAGGGAATAACACTATCACTGTTGCTTCGTTTTCTGAATCATTAAATTTAGTGAATTATGAATTTTTAGTACGCTTGCCTATGCAAATTCCGAGAATTGTGAAAGAATAAAAGAAAGCCAATCTAAATCTGTTTTATAACAGAACTTTTGCACTTTTAGGTAGGAAGGTGCACGGAATGCACCCTCCCTTTTAACCGTTCAAACATCCATCGCTTCAACCGTTGACAGGCAGCACCAATACTTTTCGTGCCTGCCACGATCGCAGCAAGCACGGGATTGCTGCGGACATTTTTTAGGAGGGTAGGTTCTTGTAGCTGGCTACGTGTAAATTATTCTGTAGTCTGCTTAGATAAGCCGTGACCTGTTCTATGTTGTTCACGTCAACGTTTTTCACAAAATCAGTGAGCCACCAGCTTACACATTTGATCCAATGGTTACTTTTTTGATCCAGTTTTACAAGCCCTAAAAATTCTTTTAATTTCTCCTGTTGAAATTCACTATTATGGGCCTGTTGCGACTCAGATACATACAACAGGAGTAAATTTCGTCAACAGAATGCGGTTTTTAGGTCTGTTGATTTTTTGGGAATCTACGTCTACTCTTTCTTTTTTCTTTTTTTGGAATAGTTGGGAGATTTTGACGCGAATTTACTGGTAAAAAATTAAAATATGCTCCCGTCGGGATTTGGCACTCACGGGTATAAATCCCTCAATGTTGATCTAAAGTAACATGACATTTTACCAGAGAGTAATTCCCCAGAATCTGATCGCTATGATCACTCCGACAGCGATGATAATGATACCGAAGATTCGCTGCATCCATTTACCCGCAGTCACATACTTGTTCCCGAGTTTTCCACGAATACTGCTTGTAGCAGCACAAAGCGGTATAATCGGTACACCGTGACCTAAACCAAAGACAAACAACAATAACCCACCCATAATAATAGAAATCTTCTGGGTGAGCGTAAGGATAAAAACGGGCATCATCAATGACAGTGCACATGGTGCCCATCCAATCGAGAAAAGAATGCCTAAAAAGAATGCTCCCAGATAGATAGATTTTTTACTCAGTTTGAAAAATATACCTTGCCCCTTTTCCACAAACCCAATACCTGTTTTTCCTTCCGATTTCTTTTTAAGAAGCTCGCTAAAAGGCATAAAGATGTTGATACCCAGGATGATAAGAATAATTCCGGCGATAAGGTAAAACACAGTTGATGCTTCAAGAAAGACACCGATAGATGAGAGTATCATCCCAAACACAAAAAATACAAGAGACATGCCAAGCGTGAAGACAACTCCTATCCATACCCCTTGGAGCGAGTATTTCTTGAACTTTTTCTCAGAATCTTTCTGCAAGGTGCCTACATATGAAATCATAGCAATCAAAAGTGCAAGCGAACAAGGCGTTGCTGAGGTCAAAATACCCAAGAGGAAAATACCTACAAAAGTTATCCCTTCAGCGTCCCAATTTCCATCAGTTCCTTTCCATGTTCCATCTGCAATAGCTTTAGCATCTCCAGCAAGGGATTCAGCAGATTGAATCCCATCAATTGACCCCTTCCCCATACAATATATATGATATACTCCGACAATACTTTGATTTGTATCAATAAGGACAATGGACGGATTGGAAAATGCCTCATCGATAGTCCAATACTTTTGATACAACCCTGCGATGGGATACGGACTAAAATCCTCTACCCAATGCCATGAGATATTCGCTCCAAAATCCTTGACAGTCATATCGTACCCACTCGTTGAAGAAGGATTTTTTCGGATGTTAATCGTAATGATACTTATGTTATCAGATGACTTGGCAAGTTTTTCAAGCTCGTGGATTTGTCCTTCCATCTCTTCAAGGCATTCGATACAGAGTGGAGTTTCTACTCCCGTGATATGCAGGATAACTACTTTTCCTTGATAATCATGTAACGAAAAGGTCACACCATTCTCATCAGTAGCAGAGAAATCAGGTGCTGGCAATATCGTATTTTGTCCTAATGCAAGACCAAGTGAGAAAAAAAAGAAACCTATGAGTAAAACTACCAATGGTAAGAATAATCTTTTCATGTTAATTCTCGCTGTTTATATGATAATAATAAATCGTATCCTTTACCCAACCTTCTAACTCTGCATCTGCGACATTGCCTTCCCAACTATGCCAACAATATTCTATATCACCATTCACTTCCATCAAGGTAACAAGAACAGTTAGTGCGATATACCCGGGAGGTCCTGCTGGGTCATAGACATACGCTTCATACGCTTTCTGTTCTGTTTCACCACCAACGGAGATATCAAGGTCATAAAATGTTTCATCGTCTTCATATTTCTGAGATAGCGCAATCACTCTATCTGCCTGGGGTTGACACGTCTCACAACCTGTTCTATGAACAACCAACACGACACAGCTTTCATTTAACGAAGCAATCACCCACGGAAGATGATTGACTACTTGACTGTTATTCGGATGATTCGTAGGATATGTTATCCAGAAATCATTTGGTCCGTTACCAATAACATGTATCGGTGTATAACTATCGAGCCATGATCCTTGATTATTAGAGTTTTCATTCGTACAACCACTTAAAAACAATATACTGAAAATTGAAACTACTGTCAATACCATAATGTTACGATTCATATTCTACACCTTTTCATTTATAGAATTTGATTTACTTTTTACAACATTGAATATTATTTTTCATCAGCTCCTTATAATCGCCAAGAACATCATGAACCCAGCAGTCATCATTTCCTGCACTCTCTCGAAACACAAGTGCCATGACGTAAGCAAGTTCTTTCACCGTTGCACCTGCGTCTAATGCACCTTTAAAATGTTTCTTTACACATGGTGCTGAACGACCCTTGATTGCCAGAGCAAAACAGATGAATTGATAGGTTTTCTCATCAATCAAACGTTTCTTCTTGTAGAGTTCATCGATATTATCAAGTTCTTTCGCAAACTCAGGAAACCATTCAGTTAACAATCTTGACATAGCTATCTTCCGCCTTGTAGAAGTTTTTTTATTTCATCAGGACTCGGAACACGTCCAACTATCTTTGCTTCACCATCGATAAAAACAGCAGGAGTCATCATCACGCCTCTATCGATTATCTGCTGGAGGTCATCTACTTTCACAATCTCTGCTTGTATTCCAAGTTCCTCAACTGCTTTTCGTACATTTTTTTCAGTTGTTTTACATTTCGGACAACCGGTTCCCAATATCTCAATTTTCATTGTATCACCTATCCTGCAATCATACCATAAATAAAACCAACAAGAGCAGATATCACAATCACCAAAACAAAATACACAAACGCTTTTTTCGAACCCATAACCCGTGTAATAACAACCATATTTGGAAGACTTAACGAAGGACCAGCGAGCAATAAAGCAAGAGCAGGACCACCACCCATAATACCAGCACTATAACCAAACAAGTTCCCAACAATAGCAACCTCCAAAAGAGTAGGCATATACAAAATAGCACCAATCACCGATGCAAGAAAACACGAAACAATATCATTCCCACCAATATAAGGAGCAACAGCAACACCAAGAGCATTTGCTGGCTCAGCACCAGGGATAAAATACGCAGCAACACCACCAATTAACCCAACAATAAAAACACCAACAAGAAGAATAGGAAAAATCTTCTTAACAAGACACCATGTTTCGTAACCCCAGTTTTTCACCTCATCACGAGTATAATAAAAAATGAGAATAACTGAAACAGCAAGTGTTAAAACATACACAATCGCAAGTTTTGGAACCCAAGGAATATAACTACTGCTTGCAGCACCGATAAGAAGAATCAAAACAAGCAATACTAAAAACAATAGTGAAATCCAAACAGGACGACTACTTTTCTCCTCACCTGGTTGACCTGCAAAGATATCATTATTTTCTTTCTTTTTTTCAGATTCTTCTTTTCTGAAAATAAACGCCATCAACAAACCGATAACAATAGCCATCAGAATCGCAGCAACCGCTCGTGCAAGACCGATATCATACCCTAATACTTGTGCGGTAAGGACAATTGCAAGAATGTTTATTGCAGGTCCTGAGAACAGAAAAGCAGATGCTGGACCAATACCAGCACCACGTTTATGGATACTTGTAAACAAAGGAAGAATCGTGCAACTACAAACAGCAAGAATGGTTCCTGAAAGCGCGGCAACAGGATAAGAAATATATTTTTTAGTATTGGCACCAAAATATTTCAACACTGATTGTTTTGAGACAAATACAGCGATTGCACCAGCGATAAAAAAAGCAGGAATCAAACATGTTAATACATGTGCTGAGAGGTATTCTTGAAGCGTTTGGAATGCTGCGACAAAAATGTCAATTATATCCATGAATTATCACTTGAATTTGTTAGCGATATCAATCAGTTTGAACACGTCTTTATCCGCAATGCTAAGCATAATCCGAGTTCCATCTTTTCGTTCGTTGACAAGACCTGCATTTTTTAGAGTTTTTAAATGAAGGGAAACATTAGGCTGTGATTTACCAGTATACGGGATGACTTCGCAGATGCATTTTTCTTCGTTTTTAATACATTCAAGGATTTTCAATCGGGTTGGATCTGCTAATGCTTTGAATATTTCTATCTCATTCATCACGTGAATATAAGTTAATTTAAATATTTAAATATTACTATAGTGGTAAAAAGAGTGTGGGTTAACCATCAAGTGACATTTGATGGGATGCAAGGGAAGGGATTTTGAACCCTTGGGCATTTAAATTAGTTTGATTTTCTCCTGTTTTAATGACCGTGCTAATGATTAGCGCTGGGGAGGAGATTTGACAGCCCGTTTTACCGGTAAAGATTTAATGCTTTTTCCTGAAAACAAAAAGAGTAGAAAATTCCTTTTTTTTAATTTTCTCGTCTCTTTCTTTCAAGATCTTTCTTTATCTGAAGATACTCTTCTCTAGTTATTTCACCTTTTGCATACCGTTCATCAATGATTTTTTGACTCTCGTCAATTGATTCTTTGATTTCAGTTTCTTCGTCTCTTATAATTAAATAGATAACAAGGAAAACTATACCAATCCAGGGCAAAATGACGAGTATAAACCACAGAAGATCATTCTGTTTTCTTTTCTGTGCATCCTTGTAAACCAAAACTGCAATAATGATTTGTACAATCCAGATTAAAAGACTCCAGAAGCCCATGAACGGTATTCCCAACCAGCCCATCATAGAATCCCAATCTATCATATGCCCAAAATCATCAACATCCAAAACAACCAATGGAAAATTCATTTCAATACTTCCGTATTAATTCGCAACAACATTGCATTTATAGAACACAACGACACAGGTGACATTAATAATTGCGGTGTTTTTCATAATACCATTATTGGATTTCCATAAAGGTTAAAGCATCAAAGATTAATTCAATATCATGACAGACTCCAAAATGCATACCATTGATGCGGATAAATTAGGCAATGCTGTTCTGATGGCCGATGCCACATTCCTTTTCCTGCTTCTATCGCTATTTTTTACACTGAAAGATGAATTCTGGGCCGGGATCATTTCTTTCTTCTGCAGTTTTTTATTAGCCGTTTCTTACCTTATTTACTCTCAATTAAAAGATAATTAATTATTTCCCACTGCTTCTTTATGCCGTATTTTGGTTTCAAATCTCCTTTTTCAGACCACAGTTCATCGTTCATTATTAAAACGATTTTTTTCTCCTGTAAAACGGTAACAGTGCTGGGCGGAGATTTAACAGCCCATTTTACCGGTAAAAAATTACAACATGCTCCCGTCGGGATTAAGCACCTACGGTTATAAATCCTTCAATAAAGCCGCTGGAGGGATTACAGAGTATGACTATAAAGCCCGCAAGAAAAAACGGCTAAAATTCTCCTTTTTAGCTATGTAATCTTCTTCATTCGTATAAAACTATTTATGAATAAAGTTTTCAGGCCAGGATTGAACACTTGCGAGTATAAATTCCATAAAATATTAATTGTGATTAGATGAATTTTCAATAGAAACCAACTGCCATAACAAAAATAAAATTTCAAATGGAACGAAGATAAAAAATGTTTTGCTAAAATCTAAATTATTTTTTACTTGTTTTTGATTTATTTTTAAGTTATTCATATATATCACAATAGGTTTTGTCATGATGTGAATGCAGGGGTTGTAGAGCCTTGAGTAAATCCTTGCTTTTGGGCATCCCATCCCTCCTCACCCTCAAAGGAACCTCTATATGGCTCTACAAAACCTAATGAGATCCTTAGATTTTTTATTTTACTGGTTAAAAAACGTAAAAATATTGCATGAATGTAAGTATTTTCAATTTATTTTGAACTTGTTTTTTAGTGATATTTTAATAATCTCTAAGAAATCAAGAAATGGAACATTTGGAATGGTGATAGTATATGAAAAAGTCAAAACATCATGTAACGAAATCGAAGGATTTTCAAAGGATAGTGTTGCCGGTTGACGGTTCTGATGGTTCAACACGGGCGGTAGAGAAAGCGTTGTCTTTAGCGAAGGAGACTGATGTTGATGTGACAGCGCTCCATGTCATAGAATTCCCCTATACAGCTACCGTAGATTTTAGGTATGGGAATCTAGATTTTATGGAAATAATAAAAAAAGAAGGGATTACTGTTCTGGATAAGGTGAAAGAACAGGGGTCGAAAATGGGGGTTCATGTGAAAACGAAACTGGTGGAAGGAATTCCCGATGATCAAATTATCAAAGAGGCAAAAAAGAATGATCTTATCGTTATGGGCTGTAAAGGAAAAACAGCGTTGAGTAGAATATTTGTTGGAAGTGTATGCGAAAAGGTATTGCATCATTCGAAATCTCCGGTGATGGTTATTCGTTAATTACGAAAAAGATATGGTTCTTAAGAAGTTCAAAACATCCAAAATTTAAATTATAAAAATATGTAAAATAAAAATTAAGGAGAAAAGAATATGGTAAAATGTAAAGACGGTAGAAAACATGTTATAGTTAAAGAATATGAAAAGAAAGATGGAACTGAAATATCTAGCCATGAGCGCAGTTGTCCAACACGAGGATCTAGTAATGAAAACGATATGTATCTTTGCTGTGTATGCGGCGAAGAGCATGGTTTTGATGATATTCACGAGATTGAGATAAAGGGAGATATTAAGAGAATCTGTAAAGAATGTGCTGATACTGTTCATGGATTGCTGTAAGTCTAAAAAAATTTTTCTTTGATGATGCAATGGAGAAGTTCGTCATGACAATAAATGTTTCAGGGATTAATACAAATCTAAATGAATCAGTGCTATATGAGTTTACTGGGACATTGATCTCACAAGAATATGCAACTCATCCTGTAACATCAGTTATACTTATCCGTCGAGACAGTTGAACTCGTATGATTTTGAATATTAAGAAGGAGATGTTTGAAAATGGGAAAAAAAATAGATGATGTAAAATTAGATGGCGTGCGTAGAATCATTGCTTTTGTAGATGAATCTGCTGAGATGAAAAGAGTGGCAGAAAAAGCTCTTTTTCTCGCGAAAGATATAGGAAAAGAAGTTGTGGCATTGTATTTGGTAGATACCCACGTTTGACTGAAGTTATTCCTCCTGATGAAACCGCTGTAGCATGGGAAACAATTCTTGATGCACAGGGACATAAAATTCTTGATGAAATTGAACAGAAGGGTATGAAAATGGGGATACGAGTGGTAAAAAAAATAGTTGAAGGCATTCCTGATAAAAAACTCATTAAGGAAGCAAAAAAGAATGATCTCATTGTCATGGGATGCAAGAAAATGAGTACTCTAGATAAACTGCTCAGTAGCAATGTGTGCGAAAAGGTTCTTCGTCATAGCTCATCCCCTGTCATGATTTACCAGATAAAAGAATGAAACGATAGGAAAAAGATGAAAAATTCCCCATCGTTCATGTTTTCATGAAAACGCGCTATTAGACTATTGTTGATGCGTCTTTTTAACTATTATTTACTTATTTTTTACTTGTTTTTAAGGCATACTTAAATCTGTTTCAGGCTTTTTCAGAAATCATCTAAGATATGAGGTGAAAAAAATTATGGAAACTTTGATGGAAACAGGCGAATTATTTCAAAAAGCTGATTGGAAAAAAGAAAAACATGTTCCAGTAATTGAATGTCCAAATACAATAAAAGCGGACGAGCTGTGCGAAGTTAAAGTAAGTATCGGGAAAGAAATTGCTCATCCAAATACGACAGAGCATCATATCGCATGGATTTCTGTGATGTTCAAACCGGACAATGAGAAATTTCCCTATCATATTGGACAATATCTTTTCAACGCTCATGGTGCCTCCGCTCAAGGTCCAAATACGAGTACGGTGTACACCCACCATGCAGTCACAACATCTTTTAAAACCTCAAAATCAGGTACCCTGTTAGCAATCGGATATTGTAACATCCATGGCCTGTGGATTTCATCGAAAAACATCACTATTCAATAGATGAGATCTGCGATAGTAAAGAAGGATATCGAAGGGTATTATATGTTGAGTACTGAATGTGATTTACCTGGAAAGGTCGCTATTGTCACTGGGGGGAGTCGTGGGCTTGGGAAAGCTATGGCGATTGGACTTGCAAACGCTGGAGCACACGTCGTTGTTTGTGATGTATTAGACACAAAAGAAACCGTACGCATCATCCAACAGTTAGGAAAAGAATGTATAGGATTGAAAGTCGATGTGACAAAACCCACTGATATTGTTATGATGGTGAGAAAAACCGTTGAAAAATTCCATTCCATTGATGTGCTGGTGAATAATGCTGGTATCGTGAAGAGTGCACCCCCCAGAGTCATTGTTTCCTCTAAAAAGAAAGTTGAAATCATGTCGATTTCGAATTATGTTTTTTATAGAATAAAATGATAAAAGGAAAAA
>CAZGIV010000030.1:0-16288 GCA_964526175.1 uncultured Thermoplasmatales archaeon
ATCTTACCTTACTGAGCGTTGTTCCCTCTGATCGAAAGAAATTAGAAAATATGGGAATCACGACGTTAGAGCAGATTGCTATCATGTCTGTTTCTTCACTGGGGATGGGGGGTAGTAAAGGCACGATGCTTGTTCAACGAGCTCGAAATATCCTTGCAAACGAAAACATCCTTGACATTGTTATTACCAACGGTGATCTCATTGAGGTTACCTCTAAGAAAACTGATCGGGCAGTCATCAAATCGATTCTGAACGCCTTAGACGTCTATGTGGTCGGCTGGGGTAACGCTGCGTTAACCATTGAAGGGAACGTGTTGAAGCTGTCACGGAAATCGGAAGCGTTTTCAAAAGTTATTTCGAAAGCGGAAAGCCTTCGGGAGGTCCTTGAGTCAAAGAAGATAATGGAACGTGAAAAAAGTGGGATTTATCTTCCTGAGGATAAACTCAAAAAGTTTGCAAAGGAACGTGGATTTGAAGGATTTTGGAAGAACGTGTTTCAGGAGATCCATGGCAATGATATCATGAAGAAGGTAATCGCTGCAAGTATGTTTTCTACGTTTGATGAACCTGTGCATTCCTTAATTATCGGAGAACCCGGGAGCAGTAAAACGATGGCCAAGGAAATCATCACCGAGCAGTTCTCAGAGATCACCACGATTGGAGCAAACACCACTCGATCTGGTCTTGTCTGTCATCTTGGAACTGGCGATCTAGGCGCACTTCCTCATGCGAACCGGAAACTTGTCTTAGTCGATGAGTTTGATAAGATACCTGAGGAGGACATCGAGTATTGTTATGAGTTGCTTTCAAATGGGAAATGTAGTGTGCATTCCGCGAAACTGCATCAGAATATTGAAAGCAGGTTTATTATGATCGCGTTTGCAAACCCGAAATCTCAGGTATTTGGCAAGAACGCGTTAAAGGATATCGGGTTATCACCTCTTCTGATGAGTCGATGTGCGTTGGTCGTAAAAGTCCAAAACATTGGGAAAGAAGATCGGCTCAATCTTTTCCGGAAAAAATTTTACGGGACCAGCGAGATGAAAGAGAAACATGATTATTATGATCAGTGGGTGAAACTTGCACGACGATATGAGCCAACGATTTCTGCTTCTGAGAAAAATGTAAACAAGTATCTCAACCTGATGAATGACATTGTAGAAGATCATTATAATACGACGTTACGTAGAGACCTTCGGATGTCTGATTACCTTCGCAGAATCCCTCTTGCGATTGCTCGTTCTTCGTTTAGCCCTGTCGATAACAAGGTCTTGATGGAAGCAGAGACTCTGATACAGGAATCGATAGAAACCTGGGTGGAGAAATGAGCATGATTGATCTTTCCATTAATCCAAAAGATGTTGCAACCGTCATAAAAGAATTTATTAAAACCTATGTGGAAAGCTCTGGCTGTACGAGTGTGGTGCTAGGCCTATCCGGTGGTGTTGATTCCGCGGTGAGTGCGATCCTTTGTAAAGATGCCCTTGGGGTCAATCACGTTCAATGTATTTTTCTTCCTGATGAAAGCACACCCGCTCTTGACAGGAAACATATAAGCCTCCTTAAAAAAACATCTCATGTCCGGTATAAGGAAATAGAGATCTCCCCCTTCGTGAAATCATTCCATAGCACCCTGCAGCAACAAAAGAAAATAACTCTAGCCAATATCAAACCACGAGTACGGATGATTCTCTTGTATAAATACGCCAATGAGACCGGTAGTTTGGTCTGTGGGACATCCAATAAATCAGAGATCCTGGTTGGGTATTTCACGAAGTACGGAGATGGTGGCGTTGATTTTCAGCCTCTCGGTGATCTGTATAAAACCCAGGTGTATCAGCTGGCAAAACATTTGAAGGTACCTGCTCCGATTATCAGAAAACCACCAACGGCGGGACTATGGACCGGGCAGACCGATGAAAAAGAGCTTCGGATGAGTTATCAGACTCTTGATCAGATTTTATTTGGACTGGAGCTTAAACTTGATATCAGTGAAATACAGAAAATAACCCATGCGTCCAAAGGACAGGTCGAACGGATCAGAAAAATGCGGATAACCAGTCAGCATAAACGACGGACGCCCTTAATACCAAAAATCGGGGTGAGAACCCCTGGTCTTGATTGGCGCTCGCCCGTGCAAGAAGGATAACGGCGTTTTTTTTAGAGGAACTTCCACATAGTAAATTCCCGTGTCGCATTATGGCCCACGGTGTCATACGCCATGACTTTTATGGTATGTCGTAAAAATGAAAAAGAGTTCCATGTCCAGTTGTATGGTTCTGTGATGTCAGTGGATCGGAGTACACCATCGATGTAGAATTCTACTTTTTCAATACCATAGTCTTTACTTGCCGCGGTCGTCTCAATCGTAATCTTGCCAATGCTTACCGGTGTTAAAAACGGAAGGACCTTTGTATCACCGATATAAATTGCATTTTCTGGTCTGGTGACCTTCATTTGTATAGATGTTGGGATGCATAACGTCGGGTCACCCAAGACGACCATGCCGTAGTACCATTCTTTTTCCCATTGTTGGTAAGGGGCTTGGGTGTCAAACCATTCTCGGAACGCCTCCCCGATGCTTTTTCCTTCGCTGAGTGGTTGGGTGAAATCCTGAAAGTTCAACATGCTTCCGCTTTTTGAGGATGCAACAGTGATTAATCCGTACGTGGTGTGGAAGATATAGGATCCCGCGAGATAGTTATCGTCGGTGAATCTCCCTGGTCCGCAGGCAAAGAGGTTATAGAACAAAACCGGTGGGTCACGGTCCTGGATATCTTGTGAGAGCACCCAGGCACCATGGTCGTAGAAGCCACCAAGGTTAAAGGGGTACCCGTTTCCAATGCCTCGCTCCCAGGTGCCAAACGGGGCAGTGTCACCTTGGTTTGGTGTTACGTTTCCTTCATCGCCAAGATAATCTGTACTTAATCGAGTCACTTTATCTGGGTTGACATAGGGGCCGTTCACCAGCCAGGTACCAATATAGGTAATTGGTGTTGGTTCTGGGTCATAACTAAGACCATTAACCACCCCACCATCTTGGGTGCAGAAACGAGCGCTAAACCCATGGTCGCCCATCCATTCAGAAATCTTAATGAGTAGTCTGTTTTCCCCGGCTTGAAGAGTGACATTGACTTTTGTCATATCCGCTTGGAATCCCCCATATCGGTTGTCGAGGAGGACCTCGTTACCGTTGAGCCATACTCGTGCACCATCATCATACCCCATCCAGAGTTGGCAGGTTGTTTGCGTTGCGACGTTTACCCTGACGAAGGCATAGCAGACCCCGTAATCAGCGTTCTCGCAGTATTCACCCATATCGATGTAGGGATTGCCTGAGTCATACCTCGTCCATATTTTATTCCCGGTTTCTTCTCCCTCCGTTGGATTAAGGGATCCTTCGTCGACACCAAGGTAATTCGTTGTAAGATATTCCCAGAAATTATTTGAGGTGTCCTGATGAAACCCGTTCAATAAGAAACTACGGATATACTCTGCTTCTCCCCCGTGCTCTGCAGGGTCGTTGAGCTGATAGGTCAGATCATCAAACGTTATGCTGTTCATATCAGTGAAGCGAGCAGAGAGTCCATAATCACCACCATCTTGGCTGACTTTGCAGAGCAGGTCATTCCATCCGGAATCCAAAGAGATATTTGCAATGTATCGGTCCGGTGCCCATCCGCCGTACCGATCTTTCGTAATGACATTTACTCCATTTACCCATGCCTTAATCCCATCATCGCTTCCGAGAAGGAGTTGAGCCATCCTTGCCGTGGGGCTATACACATAGACATGGGCATAGGCTGCTGATTCGGTTGGACGTGTGCTGAAATAATGCCCCCCTGAGTAGCTATGCACACACACTTGGACGAAATGTTGGCCTAGGTCCATTTGATGTAGATAATCTTCTGCGGTGGTGAAGTAGCCATAATCATATCGTGTTACGTTGGTTCCATAGATAAGGTTAAGGTTCACATCCATGTCGAACCAATCTTCTTCTACGTACTCTAGTCCACGCCAGGGTTGCGTAAGATCACCGGTGCGGTAGGCATGTACTTTGGTAAAATAATCATTAACCATGTTTGCTTCGCTGTCATAGTGTAAGGTAGAGGCGAACACACGACCGACATAAACCTCAGGTCCCATGTCACCTGATCCTGCTTCATGGATGTCATAGACACCGTCATCATTCGTATCCAGCCAAGTTCCATCGAGATCCATATAAAACAAATCGCTGGGGAACTGGTCACCAGAAACCTCAGCCCATGCAGCGGTCACGTCACCGATGAAAAGAATACCCTTACTTCCTGTGTCATATCGTGTTTGTATCCATGATTTGATATCCTCAGGAGACCCCCCAGAAACCTCTTGTAAAAACACGGTGTATCCTTCTAAGCCAAGATCAGCAAGATACTGAGTAAGGCTGGTTTCGATAGCAGGATATAATGTTTCATTTACAAGGATTGCCAGTGAGTAATTCTGCGAAAAATCCTTTGTACGCAGACCATCTGGTGTTGAAAAATAACAAGGACTGAGTGGATGATTCTGTAGATAGTCAGTATAGGTTCCGGGTAATTCTCCATTTGGTGAGTACCACTGGAGTTTTTCGATAGATCGTCCATCCTGTTTCCCGGGGTCATTCTCGTTATAGGGAGACGCTCCAAATAAACTGTTCTTGGTTGTATCCCCATGGATGAGTGCTGCCGGTGTGAGTAACAACATGAGAATAACGATAACGATGACGGTAAATTTTTTCTTCATGAAATCCCCCGGTATCAGATTCGATTACGTATCTATTACCATGATTCCTTTTAAATCTTTTGTCTTGTTTTGTATATCGCTGAAAAAATGTTTACATTATTTGAGTTATTTAATGAAAAAGAAATTTCTTTCCCGTTATTTTCTCGTATGACTCTTGGTATTTCTTTGTGGTTTCATCAATGACGTGTTGCGGGAGACTCGGTGGTTTCGAATTATGATCCCATCCTGTTGAATTCAAGTAATCACGAACATACTGTTTATCATAACTTGGTTGTCCTTTCCCCGGGTTGTAACTCTCGGCAGGCCAAAATCGTGATGAATCAGGGGTTAACGCCTCATCGATCCAGATGACCTCATTGTCATACATGCCAAACTCGAACTTTGTATCCGCGATGATTATCCCGCGTTTTCTTGCATAGCTTACTGCAGTATTATAGATCTTCAGAGAATAGTCGTTTAATATCTCTGCAATATCAGAACCGACCAATTGTTTCATCTCAGAGACAGAGATGTTGATGTCATGACCTGATTTTGCCTTTGTAGATGGAGTAAAAAGTGGTTCAGGGAATTGCTCTGATTCTTGTAGGCCACCGGGGAGCTTTATCCCACAGACCGTCCCATCTTTTTGATAGGAGCTCCAGGCTGACCCAGAGATATATCCGCGTACGATGCATTCAATCGGGATGACCTTTGTCTTCTTGACAAGCATGCTGCGGTATGCTAATTGTGAGTGATACGATTGTAATTCCTTTGGAAATTCTTTCACGTCGGTGGATATCACATGGTTAGGGACACTTTTTTTTAGGTAGTCAAACCAAAATTTCGACAGTTGGGTGAGGCAAACACCTTTTGACGGTATCGGATCCGGGAACACAACATCAAATGCAGAAATACGATCAGTGGCGATTAATAAAAGATGATTATTCACCTCGTAGATATCTCGCACTTTGCCTTTATTGAGTATTTTTACTGGTAGTTCAGTATCTACTACGATGGACGTGTTCATGGTATTTTTTCCTCCTATGATATCTTCGCGCCTTCCTTTACTTTCCGGTCAGTGACGATGATGGTTCCTTTTGCTTTCAATGGTTTTCCATTGTACACCACATCCCCTTTTTCATCAACCGTCATTGGTGCTTGCTTAAATGCCTCAAATTCAAGCACTGTGGCTGGTTCTCTGGGGATACCGTCGACTCCGACCTCAGCACCAGGAGAACAGTCTTTTGGGTCTAACAAGGAGACTATGTTTGTTGCATCGGTTGCGGCAAGAAGCATACCTTTTGACTCAACACCGCGGATCACCGCGGGTTTAAGGTTTGTAACCATCACAATTGATTTTCCCTCGATTTCTTGTTTCTGGTAATATGGTTTCATGCCAGCGACGATTGTTCGTTTTCCCAGTGGTCCGAGATCAACTTGCATGATATACAGTTTATCAGCCTGCGGATGATCTGATACCTCCAGAATTTTAGCGACACGTAAGTCAAGTTTTGAGAACGGGTCTGTGGTGGTCACGATGTCTGTTAACTCAAGTTTCTTAAATAAAGGTGTCGGTGTTTCAAGAGGTGTTTTCTGACGTAATTCCAGGAGAGCATCATCCCATTGTTGTATGGGGCGTGTATGTCCAAGCATTTTCCAGACGCGGTCTGAGGAGAACGGAAGATAGGGTGCCATACAGACTGCAAGTGCTTGGACAATGCGTAAACTGATATGCATAACGGTCCTACAGCGTTCTGGATCGGTTTTGAGCAGGGTCCAGGGTTGAGTGTGGTCAAAGTACACATTCCCATATTGTGCCAGGTTCATTGCCCCTCGTAATCCCTTTTTAAATGAACATTGTTCGAGTTCTTCTCCAACCTCTTTATGGGTTTCTTGTATCTTTTGGAGAGCTTCTTTATCCATTTCATTAAGGGTGCTTGCGTCAGGGATGGCGCCGAAGTTCTTGCTTGTGAAGGTGATGACACGGTGGATAAAGTTCCCGTAGGTCCCAAGGAGTTCGTCGTTATTTTTTGAGACAAAATCGTTCCATGTCCAGTCGGTGTCTTTATTCTCCGGCATATTTATTGATAGATAATAGCGTATGACATCAGGGTCGAACCGACTCAGGATCTCAGGGACCCAGATTCCAACGCCTCTGCTTTTTGAGAATTGCTCTCCTTTTAAAGTGAGATATTCGTTTGCTGGGATATTATACGGAAGATTCAATGTGTCATCGTACCCCATAAGGATAGATGGCCAGATAATAGAATGGAACGGGATGTTGTCCTTTGCAAGGAAATAGTAATGTTTTGCCGCTGGATTTTTCCACCATTCCTGCCATTTCGATGGCTCTTTGTGTTTTTTTGCCCATTCCTTACTCGCGGACAGGTACCCGATTACCGCATCAAACCAGACGTAGATACGTTTGTTTTCAAATCCGAACACGGGGACCTTAATCCCCCAACTCATATCACGGGTGATTGCACGGTCATGTAATCCGTTCTGTAACCAATTATTCGTAAATTTCAGGACATTTGCTTTCCAATAGGTCTTATCTTTCAGCCATTCGATGAGCTTTGGTTCAAAGAAACTTAAGGCAAAGAATAGGTGTTCTGTTTTTTGTTTGACCGGTGTTCCTCCGCATACTTTACATTTTACGTTGAGTATTTCGAATGTATCAAGAAGTTTTCCGCAGTTGTCACATTGATCTCCTCGTGCTCCTTCTTTCTTGCAGTGTGGGCAGGTTCCTTCGACATAGCGATCCGGGAGAAATCGCTGGCAGGTGGGACAGTAGAGTGCATCGATACTTTTTCGGTTGATATATTTCTTCTGATAGAGATTAAGGAAGATTTCTTGGACCGTTGTTTCGTGATTCGTTGTTGTTGTGCGGGTGAAGAGGTCAAAGGAGATGCCGAGTTGTTTCATATTTTCGGTTTGTTCCTTATGATAATGATCAACGATTGCTTGCGGTGTTGTTTTTTCTTTGTCAGCAGTAATCGTGATAGGAGTTCCATGTTCGTCGCTCCCGGAAACCATGAGGACATCCCTGCCTTTCAGGCGGTTGTATCGTGCAAAGATGTCTGCTGGAAGGTAACATCCGGCGATATGTCCGAGATGTAAGGATCCATTCGCATAGGGCCATGCGACGCCAATAAAAATTTTCTCATCCATGAAAATCCTGCCTGAATACTGAACACAACATTTAAATATGACGCAAGTTCTATACAATAATATTAAGTATCAACTTAATGAAAAATGGTACTTCATTACCTTAAGATTACCGATTTACTTCCTCTCGAAATATATGCAAAAAAAGTAGCGAGATTGAGAGAAAAAAGAAAGACTTCTGCTATTACGAGCAGAGTCAGGTGCTATTTTTCAAAGGGTTGATGTAAAATTAGAGGTGAAGATAATGGTCATTGACCCATCAACTACAAAATATTTAATTAAGGCTAAAATAAAAGCAGATGGAATTATCGAGAAATCAGATGTCGTCGGAGCTATTTTTGGTCAAACCGAAGGGCTTCTTGGTGATGAACTTGATCTTCGTGAGTTACAACGATCCGCCCGTGTTGGAAGAATTGAGGTGGAGCTTGATTCTAAGAACGGGAAAAGCGATGGTGTTCTTACGTTACCAACGTCGTTAGATAAAGTAGAAACGGTTATCCTTGCAGCAGCGTTTGAAAGCATCGATCGTGTTGGTCCTTGTAAAGCCACGATTCATGTCGAGGAAGTCGAGGATGTACGAGTTTCACGAAGAAAACAGGTTATTGAACGAGCGAAGGTATTGTTAAATGATGTGATGGAAAAAAGCAAGACCGACAGCGAAAGTATATCGGAGAATGTTCGCCAAGCTGTTCAAATAGAGGAAATCACAAGCTACGGTCATGATCATTGTCCTGCTGGTCCGAACATCAATGAGAGTGATGCGATTGTTATCGTTGAAGGTAGACGTGATGTGCTAAACTTGTTGAAATATGGGATTAAAAACGTCATTGCAGTGGGTGGTACCAATGTCCCGCGGACTGTTATTGATCTTTCAAAAGAAAAAATCACGACTGTTTTTGTTGATGGCGATCGTGGTGGCGAGTTGATTCTTCGAGAGTTATTGCAGGTTGCTGATGTTGATTTTATTGCACGGGCACCGCAGACAAGAGAGGTTGAGGAAATCCCACAGAAACTCATCATGAAATCATTGAAGAATAAGATACCGCGTGAGCAATATATGGATATGTATAATATCAAGATTGAAAGCAAGAACGGGGAAGATAAGCGCCAAGAGAATAGTGAGAAGCAGCCACAAAAGATGAAGAAAGAATTTTTCTCAAAGAAAAAGGAGCAGCAACAGACGCGGAAGGAAGAAGGTGATAGCGCTGAAGATGTTGAAGAACCAGTGATTACGACAGAGAAACAAAAGAATTACGAAACGATTCTCAATGAGATATCTGGTTCATTAAAGGCGGTGTTATTAGATGAGAACGGAAAAGAGATCCGTACTATCCCTGTTCGTGAGCTTACCGATGAGATTAAGAAAGGTGATAATGTCTCTGCGGTCGTATTTGATGGTATTGTCACCCAACGCTTGTTGGATATCGCGAACAACAAGAATGTTAAGGAAATAGTTGGTATCAAGTTAGGGAACGTCGTCAAAATGCCGAAATCAGTCAAAGTGTTGACAAAAAATGATTTTCAATAATTTTATAACGTACTAAACATCGTAACAATCATGCGAGTGTTAGACAGTTACATACGAAACAACCGTGAAAAAATATAAAAAGTCTATATAGTATTCTTGACATGGGAAAGGCAGTAACAATGCAGAAAGACGAACTTATCCAACTCCACACGTTTTTATATCAGATACGTAGTCAACTTGAACAGATCTGTGAACATAATGGGTGTGATCATAGTTCTTATGAGAAATTGGAAATTACTCCCTATCAGATCCACAAGTCAAAACGTGAGCATAAACTCGCGGTGTTTACATTAAGTAAAGATATCGCAGGTATCCTCTCGACCAATAACGGTGATCCTGGGTTAGAGAAAATCGCATATCGTCTTGATCAGATGGCTATCCGGTTTATGACTGAGCGGGAAAAAGAAACTCATCGGTTATAGATCTTTTATCATACTGTACGCATTTTCTCCATTTTGATAGAAGTGGTGAAGTATATCTTGAAGAATAAATCCTTGTGTTTTATAAAACTCAAGAGCACCTTGGTTTGTCGTGCGGACTTCAAGTTCTACCCGAGTGACATTTTGATGTTTCATCTTTGAGAGGAAGTGTGAAAGCAGTGCTGTACCGATGCCTTGTTTCCGATTTTTTTCTGTTACAGCAAGCATGAGGATTCGTGCGATAGTAGGTGAGGTTTTAATACCGATAAGAAAACCAATGATTGAATTATTTCTTAATGCTATAAGAAAGCCGTCTGGGAATGATTCGTAGAATTGGTTGAAGATTGAGGGGTTGTAGCGTTCTGGTAACGTGTCGAACGCAAGATCGATGACTGGAAAAATATCGTTCGGTTGTACACGTCGGATTTTCAGCACAAACGGTGAACATCTACAAGAATATAAATGGGTAGCGGTATGTTTAATAATGTTCGTGAAATATGGGTCGATACGAGGTGTTTCATATCAGTATCGATGATGTCATGGTTACCCGAATTATCTTTGAACGTTTTTCGAAAGAATTCAGTGATAGCTTTGATGTAGATGTCGTTATTGCTGGTGCAGGCCCTGCTGGTTTAACCGCCGCGAAATATTTAGCCAATGCCGGTAAAAAAACGGTTGTGTTCGAACGAAAGCTTTCGGTAGGTGGCGGTATGTGGGGTGGTGGTATGACCTTTCCTGTTATCGTCGTACAAGAAGAATCTAAATATATTTTAGAGGATGTTGGTGTTCGAGTGAAGGACGAGGGAGGTGGGTATTATAGTGCTGATTCTGTTGAGGTTACGACAAAACTCTGTTCAGCTGCAATTGATGCAGGCGCTCGGATATTCAATACGATTTCTGTCGAGGATGTGCTTTTGGATAAAAAGAAGGTTAATGGTTTTGTGATTAATTGGAGTGCGGTTGAGATTGCAGGTTTACATGTGGATCCTCTATCGATTCGTGCGCGGTTCTGTGTCGATGCCACTGGTCATGCAGCTGAGATTTGTCATATTGTGAGGCGAAAGGTTGGTGCTCTGAACACACCAAGTGGTGATTTGGAAAAAGAACGTTCCATGTGTGCGGAGGTCGGAGAAAGGACTGTGGTGGAAAATACAAAAGAGGTTTATCCTGGTCTTTTTGTTGCCGGGATGGGTGCGAATGCGGTCTACGGTGCGCCACGCATGGGTCCGATTTTTGGTGGCATGCTTCTTTCCGGGGAGAAAGCAGCGAAATTGATCCTAAAAAAACTCAAATGATCACTAGTATCCAACGAATGTTTGTTTTTTTTCTTTTTCATTGCGTAGAGTACGTTGATGTTGAAGCTCTGTCATGCTGGTATTATAAAAATTTTATTGCAAAAGAATTAAAAAGATAAATGTATATATCATCTCACATCAAATAGTATATAATAAAGTCGGGAGGTAAAAAAATGAATCGAAGAAATTTTAGACAAAGTGAAAGTGGGGATGTGTTAGGCATCCCGATGTATCTGATCATAATAATGATTGTTGCAGTCGCTGTGATTGCGTCTGTTGTTTTTATGATCCCGAAGGCAACACGAACAATGAATGCACAGGTACTGGGAAATGCGTTGCTTGCAGAAAGCCCAGGGAGCAAAGGTGGAGGCTCGTTTACGTTCTCCAAGACCTATACCGTGTGGGTGAATGTGATCACTAGTGATGAGCGTGCAGACCCTATTTCAGGGGCGACGGTGACATTGGTTGGTGCCGGTGTTGCGAGTCAAGGGAAAACCTTGAACAATGGCTCAGCGAAAATAACAGGGATTAAACCGGTTCTTGATGCGAACGTAAATGAAGCGCATTTGAAACTGACGGTGAAGGCAACAGGGTTTGAGGATTTTACTGATATGAAAGCGGTGAGTGTGATACGCTTAAGCTAAGGTTTTTCAGGAAGATCCTACGGTACTAACTTGATGTGTTGAAAAGGATTGTTTCATATAAAGTGAGGTAGTGGGGGAAATTTCAATGTTAGTGAGAAAAAAGAAAGAGAATTTACGAAAGAAAAAAGAAATAACTGATGGGTCTGCAAAGGGAGAGAACCTGCAGACGATACGCAGTTGGATCCGGACGATTGAACAAACAACGACGAGTGTGAGCTCGCGGTTATCTGCGGTAGAAAACCGATTATCCGGGGGGATGAAGGGCCCAGAAAATAGTATTCTTAAGGGGCTGGAAGGACCTATCGCGACCCTGCTTTTAAATGCGAAGAAGAAGAACGCAGGTGAGCTTGCACGTATGCTCGATGGTGAACTTTCTCTTCTGCATAATGAGCTGATAAAACAACAGCAGGAGACCTGCGGTCTACAAGAACAACTTGGGGCGTTCGAGAAAACAAGTTCGACGATCACCACAGAGCTTCAGGCGGCACAGACTGCGATTTCGGAGATGAAAACCGCAATGGAGGTTCGGATGAAACGACCAGAGCGACATGAACCTTTTGTGATGCATGTGGGTGCTTTGGAAGTTCCTGTTGAATTTACCGGTCTCATTGGTGGTCTGCTTGCGTTTATTATTGCGATTCTTGTTCTCATCGATCAGAAACCAATTCTGCTCTCCCCTGTGTTTCTCTTTCTTGTTGGTTTTCTCCTCATAGGGTTTGCATTGTTGAAGATGGTTCGAACTCGCTCTCGGACGCCACTTCATCCTTTCTCCACGATGCCTGTAAAAGCTCCCTCTGCACAAATCAACCCGGTGCCGTATGAAAAAGAAGATGGATAAAACCTTTTTTTTTTTTTTTTTTTAATATCGGATTCCTTTTTCGCTGACTTAAAATAATGCCTCTCCTTCTGGAAGATGCGGGGAATCAATAAGTCGTGCTATCCGTTTCCCACCTTTGCTTTTTCTGAGGTATAACCGGAACGTTGCGGTATGCCCGACAATATGCCCTCCAATTGGTCTGGTCGGATCACCAAAGAATGCATCTGGTTTTGCTGCAACTTGATTTGTCACGACAACAACACCATTATTGAGATCGCTCCAACGGAGGAGATCATGCATGTGTTTGTTCAGTTTCTGTTGTCGATCTGCGAGCGCTCCTCTTCCCACGAACTCCGCACGGAATTGGCTGGTAAGCGAATCAACAATTAACAGACGTGCAGGAAACTCTTTAGACAGTTCCATGACTTTGTCGACGAGAAGCATCTGATGGCTTGAGTTATATGCTCGAGCGACATGAATGTTATTTAGTATTTCATCTGGGTTAAGTTCATAGGCCTCTGCCATCTGGATAATACGATCCGGTCGGAATGTGTTTTCTGTGTCGATGTAGAAAACTTGGCTTTCTAATCCGCCTTTATCTTTTGGAAGTTGAACGTTCACGCACATTTGAAGTGCTAACTGGGTTTTACCTGAGCCAAACTCACCAAACAGTTCGGTTATCGCTTGGCTGTCAAATCCTTTCCCACCCATGAGTTCATCAAATGATTTGGACCCTGTGGTGATTGACCCGATTTTTGCCCGACGTTCTAGAAGTGCAGTTCCTGTTTCAAAACTACCAATATCTGCCTGCTTTCGTGCTGCTTGAATTATTTTTGCTGCGGTCGGTTCGCCAATCTCTGCGACTTCTGATAATTCCTTTGGTGACGAAACAGCGATACTCATCATATCTGCATATCCTGCTTCAATCAATTTATCCGCTATTGCGGGACCTACGCCAGGTAAATCGTTAAGTGGTGACTCGTTTACCTTTTCTTTGCCCATAAGAGTTCCCTTTTGTAAAGAGAAAAGAGAAAGATGTTTATAAACATGTGGTCCAGGAGACCGAAAGTATAGATTCACATGATCTAGAAATAATAGAATTTCATAAGTCTAATTCGCGTTTTTCTTCTGAGGTCTTTTATCGTAATCTATCAACAATTAAAGAGTGGTAATTAGGGTCTTTAAAGGCTCTTTAAGGAGAATAACAGAGGAAATGCTATAATCTCGATTTATTTACGAAACATTTAAATAAAAAGACGTCTATGATGTTAACTATGGGGAATAATTTATGAAGCTTTTGAACAAAACAAAGATGGTAATAAAAGCTAGTGTAGTACTCGCTATTGCTTTGGCATTTCTCATGCCGGTAACAGCAATGACATCTCAAACACAACACGTCGCTAGTGTTGAACCAAAAAACATATTAGGGCGAGGGGAATGGATTGAGCAAGCATCAGGTTTTACAACAGCATCTCGAGGTATACGATACCTTGATGCAGTCGATAATCTCACTGCCTGGGCTATTGCCTATGATGGTTCTGGTGGGGGCGCAGCCACAACTGATTTTACAATGACAACAGATGGAGGGAACCTCTGGACAGCAGGCATTGTTCTGGGTACTGAGGGTTACGGTCTTGGTAATATTTGTGGTTTAAGCGGAACAGTTGCCTACGCAGCACTCTTTAATCAAGCTGGTGCACAAGATACTGCTTGCGGCGCCTATAAAACAACAGACGGTGGCTCAACCTGGACCCAGCTTGGGAATTACCCGATTTCATTTTGTAACAACGTCATCTTTTGGAATGAGAACGAAGGAGTGGTCCTTGGGGACACAGCAGACGGGTATTTCGAAGATTACTACACAAGCGATGGTGGAACCACGTGGACTAGAGTCCCACAAACAAACTACAGTGGTCTTGCAGCTCAAAGCGGAGAAGGCGGATGGACTGGTGTAGTCGATGTTGTTGGCGATACTGTAATTTTCGGAACAAACCTTGGAAATGTTTACATCTCCCAAGACCGAGGTCACACTTATTTCGCCAGTTATTCTGGTGCAAGCACAGGTGGTACAAACGGTGGTGTGAACGATATTGCCTTTATGGATGGTACACATGGATTAGTTGCACATGATAACGGTGTGACGTATGATCTGTTTGAAACCATGGATGGTGGCCTGTCATGGGCTCCAGTCACCTACTCTGGAACCTGTTTCTCATCTGGTCTTGCATACCTGCCCGGAACTGAAAATAAATATGTAAGCACAGGGGCAGCAACCGGGTCTTCAGGAGCATCCTATAGTCTTGATGGTGGACACAGTTGGACTAATTATAATGCTATGGCTAATATTCAGATGCTTGCCACAGATTTTGTTGATGGAGAAATCGGTTGGGCTGGTGGATTTAACACCGATGAAACAACAGGAGGTATGTTCAAGCATATTCCTTCTGAGAACCCGCTACCAGCATTCTCGGTGACTGTTACCGGTGGAAAAGGCTTCATTGTGACTATTACGAACATTGGAGAGGCGAACGCCACCGATGTAACCTGTGATATCATCATTGAAGGTGGTCTGGTTATAAAACCGAAAGATTTCTCTGGATCACTAGCGAACCTTGGCGTCGGTCAGAATTTCACCGTACTTGGTGCACCAAAAGGAATTGGCCTAGGATTTCTCACACCAACACCAACCATAAAAATAAGTGTGAACTGCACTGAGGGAATAAGCGCTGCAAAAACCGTGCCAGCAAAGATTTTCTTCTCAAAAGTAACCATCCAGTAAAACCAGAAGAAAACATCTTTTTTTTTTTTATTTTTTTTTTTAAGCGATTGATAGAAAACCGTACATTTTTTTTACATGATCCGCTCGATCATCTCAAGCACAAATCCACTATCATCGATAACGTAACGTGCGATCCCTATTTTTTTTGCGTAATTCCGCATTTTTTTTACCGAGAGGTACCGTTCAAATGATGAACCTTTCTGGATAACGTCCAGCTCGAGGACCGCATCAGCAAGCCCTTCCATTTTTCGCTCGAACAATTCCCCATGGACTCCCTTCGTCATTACAATGAGGAGGGCACCTTTATTCTTTAGGTTGTTGACTTTCACAGCATAAATAGTTCGAAGTACTTCTTCCTGGTTGTACTGACTGAGGAAAAAATCAAGGGAGTTAATAATAATAATCTTCTTCTCGGTAACATTTTTTGTTCTATTGGATAATATAGCTAAGAAGTCTTCGCTGGCTTTGTTTGTCGATGGCATTGCCGTTGAACCAATTTCGATGAGTTCTTTGAGTTTGAGTTTTGAGCGTTGTTCATAGATACTTACTCGTTTTTGTTCGCCTTGTAAGACATTTGAATAGTATTTTTCTGAGATGTCAACGAAATCTATTTCAGGTATTGGCCAGTTGAACCGTTGCATGGTATCGATAATTTCTTTTTTTGTTTCTTCGGTGGTAATGTAAGTAACATTCCCATTTGTCGCAATCTGTTTGACAAGAATCTCTGTGCTGCTGCCTGGGCTACCGAGAAGAACGACGGTGAATCCATCAGGGATTCCTCCTTCTAGTAATCGGTCTAATTTATCAATTCCTGTACGAATAAAACCTTCTTTTTTTTGAATGGTGGTATCGATAAATGCTTCTCGTGCCATTCTCTCAGGCACCGTCATCTTTTTTC
>CAZGIV010000031.1:0-16127 GCA_964526175.1 uncultured Thermoplasmatales archaeon
AGAATAAAATTACGAAATGAATAATTTCTTTAAAAAATTCAGTGTTTCTCCGATAATGTTTGTTCAATGATTACCAAAAAATAAAGGGTTCTATAGATATATCTTTAAAGAAGAAATTATTACAAAATCATAGTTTAAAGGAGGAAAAAATAATGGGCAATAATGAACTAATGGTATATAAAATTGTAACGGAATCACAAAAAAAGAAAAGAAAAAACAATAAAGAAATCATGCTAATATTTCTCCGATAATATTATATAAACATTTCTATTTTAGGGTTTTAAACACAATTTTAAACTTTTTTTTAGTGGGAAACTGTAGAATTAACAATGATGTCCACCCACCCCAACATCTTCTTTAAACGACACGAAATTTTTTTTTAAAATAAAGTAATTTGAATTCGAATCTAACATTTACCAGTTATCTATACAAAGAAGTATCACCGGTGTTAATAAATAAGAGTCTGTATCTTTGCAGAAAGTAAAGAAATGAAAAAAGAGATAAGAGGGTGTATCTGAAGGAATTCCCTAAAGAAGTTACCATCAAATATTGTTTTCATTGGCATGGTAACATCAAGGGTCGCCCAGGGGCCCTCCATAGTAAGGAAGTCTTTTGCTTTGACTTTGACGGTATAGGTGCCTTTCTTTGACCATGAGTGATTCACATGTATCATCGACCCTGGTGGGAATGGCCCAATCCAACCTGAATTTGTGCCATCATCCCAGTCAAACCAGAAATACACCGGATCGCCGTCAATGTCAACTACAGAACTATTATACATGTATTGTTGTCCAATTACTCCTTGAACAGATCCAGTAAGCGTTGGTGCGTTAGGTGGATTATCAATTGTTATGGTATCTGATGCTGGTGTGAGATCAAAATTTCCAACATTGTTGATTGCATAGGTCTCTATAAGATGAGAACCATGAGGGAGCGGAATCGTGGTAAACGTATAGGTTTCCATTGGTTGATTATATATCCCATCACTTGGGTTCGCTGCACTCCATGGACCTCCATCGAATCGATAGAGAACCACCATGATATTGTTGATAGTGACATCATTTCCAGCACAGCCTGGCTGGGGATTATTGTTTTGGTACGGAACCTCCGTAGCACTGCCGGTGTACGTCAGAATCGGATTTGAGGTCGGATCTTGAGGATACGGGTTTAACACGGTCTCAGGGCATGTGTCAATGATATCGAGAATATTATCACCATCAGTATCTCGCCAACCGACTTGAAGTCTTGTCCCAGATGAGAGGGCAAGGGCGTTGGTATCCATCAGGCACCCTGAACCTTCCACATCAGCAGCATTCAGATACCCACTATACTCAGTGATTCCATCATATTCATCGGTCGCCCAGAAGATATGACCGGTCTCGTGCGCCATTACCTGATTCATTGCAGAAATTCCCCATCCATCATTATCATAAGTCAGGACGATATAGGGGCCACCAAGGTATGCATACGCAAAATAACCATCAGAGAAATCTCCACCGATGTCATTGCTGCTATCAACAAGGAACACAGTAAGCGCCCAATCAGTTCCTTTAGCGGTTCGCATCGCGTTCACATAATCTCGTGTTCGTTTCATCCAATCACCGGACCCATACCCAAGATACGCCATGGCTTCACTTACCCAGAGCTTCTCATAGGTAGGATTAGTTAATGCTGAGGGATGAATAATCGGTTCATAACTTGTTGGAACCGCGGTGTGAACATCAAATACAAAGCTGACACCAGCATAGAGGTTTTGATTTTTCCACCACGTCATCGCTTGAGTAATTTGATTTTGGACATTGGTCGTTTCTGTCGTATTCCAATTTTCGGTACTTGGGTCAATTGCTCCGTTGCTCTCAAGAAAAATCAAACCAACTCCTACGGTCCCGATGAGATATTCACTTGTGTCATAATACCCGGGATCTGGCCCAGCAGAAGGACACAGGCTGAAATCATTGCACTCAATATAACGAAGGAGATCATCGCTTAATACTTCTATTTCTCTAGCATTACAATCTAAAGAAATTTTTTTGCTTTCGTCTCTGTCTTCACCAGTTGCAGTGAGCGGTACAGTACTTGTGCATACTATCAAAAATACAAAAAAACCGATAAGTTTCGTCTTCATACTTTTTCCCCAGAAAGATAATTCAATTATGATATTTATACATTTCTTATCGAGAAATTTTTCGTTTTACTCATAAAACAATACTGAATCGAGGTTATCTTAATGAATCAAAACCCTTTGAATATTTTGTAAAACTATCATATCATGTTGCTTGTTTGTGCAAAAATAGACGAATAAATTAGTTTATCTGTTGGAACATTGTTCTATGGATTAACTTCGTATATTAGATGAAATAGGGAGTAAATTGGGTAAAAAATTAAATAGCTATACTTTATTTAATTAAATAGATAGAAAAGGTGAGTATTTATGAAAATAAAAAAGAAAGAGACCATAACCGTAGTACTTATCAGTTTATTCTTAATCGTTCTTATATTCCTTGGAGGATGTATGTATAAAATCCCACAGGATCCAAATACATTTTCTAGGACGATTCTCTCAAATGGTTTAGAACGGACATATCGTATCCATATCCCTTCATCATTACCAGAGAATGCCACCCCCGCACTTGTCTTTGCGCTCCATGGTGGCGGTGGGACAGGTGATGGAATGGAAAGAACACTTACGCTCGGGGGATTTAACACGTTAGCAGATCAATATAATTTTATCGTAGTCTATCCCGATGGCATTGAAAAAAATTGGAATGATGGGAGAAAAAATCTTACTGACCAAGCACATCAACAAAATATCGATGATGTAGGCTTCTTTACCGACCTTATTGACAATCTTACCAATGAGTTCAATATCGATCCCCATCGAATATTTGTCACCGGGATATCAAATGGAGCAATGATGTCCTATCGAATTGGTTTTGAGATTCCTGAAAAAATCGCAGCCATCGCTCCCGTTGCTGGTGCGATACCAACAGACCTGCTTGATTATAACATATCTGATGCACCAATCTCGGTCTGCATTATCAGTGGAACACTTGACCCACTCGTTCCTTGGGATGGAGGCATTGTTGGGACTCCAAGAAATCCTCGCGGGACAGTCATCTCGGTGCCTGAATCAGCTCTTTTTTGGGTGACGCATAATAATTGCTCCCGCTTGCCTAATAGTACAGTACTGCCTGATATCGACCCAACTGACCACACCTGGGTTCAACAAGATATCTACTCTGAAGGCACCGATAACACCGAAGTAGCCCTGTATACGATTTTTAACGGTGGTCATACCTGGCCAGATGGATACCAATACCTGCCAGAAGTTCTTATCGGAAGAACGTGCCATGATATTAATGCGAATACGGTAATATGGGAATTTTTTTCATCCCATCCTAAAGTATAATAATATCATATAATATCATTGCGATAAACTCAGTAAAAACCTATTTTTTATATAAAAATAGAGGGTGATCAACCATCATGAATTTGAAATGGTGGTAGAACCTTTTAGATTGCTTAATCAAATGATTTTAATATCGTGGTTTCTGATGGAGTTGTGCGCATAATTCATTAATCTCATTTTTTAATTCCATCATCTTCATCTCACGATTCACCGTGATAAGTTTATAACGCTCCAGTTCGTTGATTTTTTCTTTCAACGTTTGTGATGATTTTTTACCCTCAGTGACATCCTCCATTGTGGTATAGACCGAAATGACGTTACCATGTTCATTAAATAAGAAGAAATCATGAATGGCAAAGAGCCGCTTCTCCCCAGATTTTGTTTGGTACTGCCGCTCATGACCATCGGTATAGGATTTTACATCAGAGATCTTCTGAGTAAAGGACTTCTGAGCTTGCGTTTTTTCGCTCTCGGAAATGAAATCAAAGATGGATTTCCCAAGGACCTCTTCTTTTGTATACCCAAATGTCTGACACCATTTCTCATTTACGTCAGTGATAAGACCACTCGGAGATAAAGTATGGTAGGGGACCGGCGCTTTTTCATAGAGGAGTTTAAATTTTTTCTCAGATTCTTCCAGGTTTTTTTCCGTTCGTTTTTGATCGCTGATATCTTTAATAACACCGATTGAACCGACGACTTTATCTTCATGATTTTTTAGTATACTTAAGGAAATATCGACGTCTAATTGCTCATTATTCTTTTTTTGTATTTTTGTTTCAAGATGGTGTTGTATTCCTTTTTGTCGAATGTTTTGTGATCTGATTTTTTGCCACTCGGCAACTGGATATAAATCCTTGACCGGTTTCAGATATAAATCATCCTTAGTCATTCCTAGTAATGTTTCTGCATATTTATTCCAAGAGATGATTTTCTCATTCTCATCAGTCAATGTGATAGCGACAGCGGAGTTATCAAAAATCGTTCTGTACCTTTTTTCAGATTCTTGTAACTCGTTCTCTGT
Source organism: uncultured Thermoplasmatales archaeon (assembly GCA_964526175.1). Lineage (GTDB taxonomy): Archaea > Thermoplasmatota > E2 > DHVEG-1 > DHVEG-1 > SM1-50. The sequence goes on from CAZGIV010000031.1 coordinate 4,434, forward strand.
CTGTTTTAGTTCGGTGATGTCAGTAATGATGGCAACAGAGCCTACTATTTCTCCTTGAAATCCTTTTAAAATACAAAGAGAGATATCAACATCGAATGGTCCTACATTTTTTCGAAGCATTTTTGTTTCCAATCGATAGCGGATTCCCTTTTGGCGAATATTTTCTTTACGTATTTTTTGCCATTCATCTGGTGGATATAAGGAACTCACAGGTTTCATGAATAAGTCGTTCTCCTGCATATTTAAGAGTTCCTCAGTGTATTTATTCCAAGAAACAATACGCTCTTCATTGTCTGCTAACGTTATAGCAACCGAAAAATTTTCAAAAATTGTTTCAAATTTTTCTTGGGGGCTTACCAGGTCAATAATCGTTCTTTTTGGCTCGTAACGAGAGCATTCTTTGCTGTTAGCAGGTATACTCTTTTTTTGTTGAACGAGGGTATTTGAACTTCCTTCTGTAGTATAATCTGTTGATGTATGATTTTGAAGTTTTCCTAATCGTTCCTCTTCCCTTAGAATTTTTACAATTTCAGGATCAACTGCCATCAAACCGTCTCCAAACACAATTAAATAAAACCATCGAGAGCTCTTAATCTTTTATCAGATTGGATTTCTGTACTTTTCAATGTCTTTTGTTTTTTTACTTCATCACATCCCATCTCATATAATCTACTATTGTGGTATAATACGAAATACTTTCTTTATATAAAAGACTACTCATGAAGTAACAAATTTCTATTGTCTTTCGAACAAACTCTGAACACCTTTTTTATTGCATTAAAATAAGGCAATATTTTTAGTATCTACAAGATCGTCATTCTATTTTTTACAATGATCACAAGTGTAATATCATAGTAAGAAAAACTTTTTTTTATAGGCAAAAGGAAAAATGGAAAATGTGTTCTTTTGGAAAAAAAAAAAAATGTTTTATTTCATCTTTGCTGAAACTCGTCCAATCCAGATTATCATAACGACTGCCAGGATTGTGACAAAAATCGCGTAAGCCCAGACTCCATAGGTGGCAAGGAAATACAATGCACCACCTTCCTTAAATAAACCGCCGATTGCCTCGTTCCACGCAAGAGCTGCGATTAAACCAAAAGCAGCGGTCATCAATGCTGCAATTTTTTCGATGACTTCACCTTTCATTGCCGTGTTTCACCTCCCCGTATAATTTTTCTGAATAATTGAACTTCCCAAGACTATTTAATCATTTCGAAAAAAATTATCGTTTTTAGGACTATTCTAAGGGGATAAGGGTTTTTCCAAATAAAAGACGTAAACAGAGAAGGGGCCACAGAATTAAAAATACTGTCATTACAAAGATTGGGAAAACACCGATATGCTCCACGAGATAGCTCAACAGAACAAACGGAATTAACAGGAGTGCAAGCCCTTCATGTGCCCCTTCATACCGAAGCATGACGTCACGTTCCTTTATTGATGTTGTCAGAATTCCTCGTGTGGTAAAAAGCAAAACAAAACCTAGAATGAAAAAAACAAGCAAAGGAAAGGGATAACCATACAGGAAAATTGAGGTATATCCTAGTACGAAAGGGAGCAAAGCTACTAACAGATGAACTCCTTTTATTACGTAGGTGTACACAATAAATCGTACTGGTTTTATCAATTGGTCTCCACCAACATGCACACCCAAGAGAACCGGCGTCGTTCGAATGCCAAGCTTCGTGTCAAATTCCACATCCTTTAAATTGGCAGATACACCTACGCTAAATATCCACTGCAGGAACGCGACAGCAGAAATGATTATGGCAAACAGAGACACTTCATCAGAGACAGTTAACGCTCCGAACATCCCATATGAAAGGACCGCTGCTCCTAGCACGTATTCCATGCCAGGAAATCGCTTACTGTATCGGTTGTACAGAGTCATCAGTAAAAACGTTAGTAATAAAACAACGAACGATCGAAAGGAAAAGAAAAAGACGATGGCAAGAACCATCGATATGAAAAAAGAGCTTAGAAAAAGAATTCGTGCTTGCCGTCTGGATATAACACCCTTTGTAAGAGGTCGTTGAACCACGTATTTCGATTGCTGATCAACTTCCATATCATAATAGTCATTTTGGACGAAGACAAAGATATGCCCAAGTAACCCTATGATCAACAACAAAGAAAGATAAAATGCATCAAACTGCCCGTTACACAACGCCCCAAAAACCGGGGTTAACCCAATAAAAAGGATACCGTAGGGTCGAATAAGTTTTATGTACTCTCGTACGACTCGCACAGTTCTAAATCCTTCATTCACGCTGTATTACCTTCTTTATTCAAAAGAGGATCTCTACCCACTTCCCCTGTCCTTCCCATAACCGGAGCGAGGACAATGGTAATTTCTCTTTTAATTGTGCAGAAATCCATTCAAGAATATGCTCAGCGGTGGGGTTCTGAAAAAGCTCATTTAACCCCTGATGATCTAGTTTTTCAATCACCGAGGATTCTACGATTTCTTTCATTTTCGCAAAATCTACGACCATCCCATCTTTCTTCACATCGCCTTCAATGACAATTTCTAGCTTATAGGTATGACCATGCAGGTTCTCACATTTCCCTTTATAATTCGGTATATAATGTGCAGCATCAAAATAGAATTCTCGACAGAGCCTCATAGATGATTCTCCTTTTTTAGTCTGAGAATGGAGACGAAGAATATAAACGTCATCTATTTGTAGAGAATCACTTTCTCAGCCCATTGATGGCTTGTATACAGCTCTTCAATTGATTTTTTTAATACAGGATGGATAAAATTTGGATTGAGGTCCATTAAGGGCTTCAGAACAAAAAGCCGTTCTTGTATCAACGGATGAGGAATAACAAGATTTCTTGTTTTTACTATCTGGTCTTCGTAAAACAGGATATCGATGTCAATATTTCTTGGCCCATTTTTTACTCTTTTTGTCCTCCCCAGTTTTCGTTCAATGGATTTAAAGGAAGATAACAATTTTTCTGGATCAAAATCGGTTTTGACTTCGACGACACAATTCAGAAACCATTCTTGTTTGATATTCCCAACCGGTTCTGTGAGGTATAGAGGAGAGATTTTTTTTATTTCACATACCTCAGAAATAAGGTCTACTGCTTTGCTGATATTCTCTTCTTTGTTCCCTATATTTGATCCAAGACCTAGAAGCACAATAGGCATTATACACTCCGAATCGCATCCACGATTTGTATTGCTCGTTTACATTCTTTTACATCATGGACGCGTACCATGTTTGCCCCGTTCATGACAGCTATGGAGATTGCTGCTATGGTTCCCTCAAGACGTTCGTGTACCGGTAATCCTGTGATCACACCGATAAAATATTTCCGCGAAGGTGCAACAAGAATTGGACAACCAAGTGACTTGAACACCTCAAGGTGTTTTAATATCTGGAGGTTATGCTCTACTGTTTTTCCAAAACCAATTCCGGGATCAATAATAATCTGTTGTATTCCTGTTTTATGTGCCGTAATAATTTTCTCTTGAAAGAATCCTTTGATTTCTCCAACCACATCGTGGTAGATCGGGTTATTCTGCATGGTTTTCGGTGTTCCTTTCATATGCATCAGCACAACAGGGGCATTGTACTTTGCTATGACCGCTCTCATTTCCGGGTTTGATAACCCTGTGATATCATTAATGAGATGTGCACCTGCTTTTAGACACGCATCTGCAACCTGTGGTTTATAGGTATCAATTGAAATAGGGACAGAAACCTCATCAACAAGTCTTCTTACTACAGGGAGAACCCGTTTTAGTTCGTCTTTTTCAGATAATGGTATGGAACCTGGTCGTGAACTTTCTCCACCTACGTCAATAAGGTCAGCACCATCTGAAACCATTTTTTTCCCATATGAGACCGCTGTATCAATATCAACAAACAATCCACCATCTGAGAACGAATCCGGGGTCACATTAAGGACTCCCATAATAAGGGTTTTTTTAAAAAGTAATGAATACTCCTTGCAGATAAGTGGTGGAAGTGTGACCATCATTCATCCGAAATGAGCATAGCCTATTAAAAACCAATGTTTATTACCGAGAATCATTAGGAGGATGTACAGAAACCATATGAGATACACACTTAGGGAAATCGTTTAGATAAGAGCATATAAAAAAAGTTCACCTGATGTATTACTATATTTATATATAAAAATATTATATAAATGGATACCATTTGTACAACAAGACTTTATAAGGAGCAAACCAACCCCTTTATTGCATGATAGTCATTGGGCTTTTATCGACGGAAGAAGAAGCGCAGGAAATCCAATTCATCGCAAAAATATGCACCGTTGAAAACCGTATCCGCTATATTGTTCATGTACAAAGAATAAAACACCTCGTCAGTGAACAAAACAGTCTATGACGCAAATTACAAAAACATCCTTAGTATTCCACGCACTAGATGACAGTCCTGATTATATCTTCAACGGAGGACACTGCAAGTACGAATATAAAAAACAATCTTTTAGAACAAACTGCTTGGGAGGAGCGCGAAACTTTTTACAACAAACCCGTCTTCAGAAACTCTTCGATGAAGAACGTGGTTATCGTAACCATCCCGGATAAAAAAATACGACATGAAAATATCGACACTGAAGTTCGAGAACAACTCAACATTGACCCAAAAATAGCTATCTTTCTTTCGAGACATCGCAGTAAAATGGAAGAACCGTCGCTCACCGTCCATCCTATTGGTAATTTCGGTAATGCAGAGTTCGGTGGACAACCAAAAACATTAGTACCTGCAGCCCCACGAATGATGACATGCCTTCTTCGGCTTATTAAAAAAAACCTTCAATCAACAGATCTCCAATATCAAGTCTGCTATGAAGTCACCCACCATGGACCACTCCTAAAGATCCCCACGATGTTTGTAGAGGTTGGTAGCACAGAAACTCAATGGAAACAAAAAGAACCCGCGGCGATTCTTGCAACATCACTACTTGAACTACTCACGACACATCATTATGAAGAAGAGTTTCAAAATGATATACCTGTTCTCATTGGGATCGGCGGGGGACATTACGCACCACGATTCACAGACATAGCATTTCAGAAAAAAGTTGCCTTTGGCCATATGATACCAATATATCAGATAGAGGGAGGAAACATAAACGATGATATCCTTGAAAAAACGATACACGCAACACCTAAAATGAAAGGAGTATATCTCCATAAAAAATCCCTTAAAAAATCACAAGTAACCGAATATAAAAAGTGGTTCGAGGAGAAAGGAATATCTATAATCTCAAGTAAAGAACTACCAGATTTATGATTTCTTTTTCTTCAAGGGATACTCTGTTTTAAAATTATTAAAAAATACCTGTTTAAAATTAATGATTTTCCCGTCTTTGACTTCTATGCCATCATTTTTCAATCTTCGTATCTTGTCATTAATTCCGAGACCGAATCCACCGAGGCTTCCATCTGATTTAACTATCTTAAAACAGGGCATAGTATCGGCATCTGGGTTTTTATTCATATATTTACCAACAGCCCTTGCGTATCTTTTATTTCCAAGTGCTTTTGCCACTGCACCATATGTTGAAACACGTCCAGCAGGTATTTGCCGGACAAGATAATACGTATAATCGGAAAGATTCATATTTGGGAATACCCTATTACCTCCAAATAGTTTTCTTTGCAATACAGGGAGAAGATGAACAAAATAAAATTCTTAGGAACTGCTGGTGCACGTTTCGTTGTAATGAAACAGCTAAGGGCATCGGGTGGAATTTGGTTGACACTTGATGATACAAACGTTATGATTGACCCAGGACCAGGTTCACTCGTTCGCTGCTTATCAAGTAAACCAAAGCTCAACCCAATGGATTTAGACGGCATTATACTGACACATCGACACATTGATCATTCAAACGACATCAACATCATGATAGAAGCCATGACAAACGGGGGATTTAAGAAAAAAGGGATCGTATTTGCTCCAAGAGACGCTTTAGAAGATGATCCGGTGGTTCTAAAATACGCCCGAAACCAAGTAGAACACATTGAGATACTTAAAGAAAAATGTAAGTACCACGTAGGGAACATTTTTTTTGAGACACCGATACAGTTGAAACATGGAGTTGAAACGTATGGCATCAACTTCAGAGGAAAAACCATCTCGATTTCTCTGATTACTGATACCGATTATTTCACAGGTCTTGCATCGCATTTTAAAGGAGACATCCTTATCGTTAATGTCGTGATGTTGGAGGATAAAAGCATCATTGAGCACCTCTGTTTACAAGAAGTAGAGCAGATCATTACGGAAAATAACCCACGTCTTGCGATTCTGACGCATTTTGGTATGGGGATGGTGAAAGCAAAACCATGGGTGATAGCAGACACACTTACGGAAAAACTAGGAGTTAAGGTAATCGCTGCTCGAGATGGTATGCAAGTCGATATTGATCAGTACATAAAATAGGTTTTAATTCTCTTCAGCGATATTAAAAAAATAATGACAACACGGGCACTCCTTCCAAAATACCATGATATTCTCGATGAACAAGGATCTGCACAGTATCTTGATTGTAAGTTAATCCCTGTTACGTTTACGCTAACTGAATCTACCAATAAACTCTGGTGCACCCATGATAAAACCCTTCAGATGATGAATGAACAGATCACCCCACCGAAACAATCGCTTCTTGATCTAAAAATTGAACTTGCAAATCGTCTTTTTCAATCGTGTAGTTTCTGTGAACATAGGTGCGAGGTAGATAGAAGAATAACAACTGGGAAATGCAGAGTCAAAGAACCACACATCGCCTCTGAATTTTTACACTATGGGGAAGAAACCATGCTTGTTCCATCCTATACGATCTTCTTTTCAGGATGTACTTTACAATGTGTGTTTTGTCAGAACTGGGATATCAGTCAGATTCCTTGTGGAACGACCATAGAACCTCACCGACTTGCTACTGCGATTGAGCAACGAAAAAAACAAGGCGCGCGAAACGTGAATTGGGTGGGTGGAGATCCAACATCAAACCTCCTCTATATCCTAAGGGTTTTAAAGCGCTTGGACAGCAACATCGCACAGGTATGGAATTCAAATATGTTCTGTTCTGAAGAAACAATGAAATTGTTATATGGAGTAATAGATGTCTATCTGACAGATTTCAAATACGGGAATGATTCCTGCGCGAAACGCCTCTCCAAAGTCGATGGATATACCGCTGTTGTGAAACGAAATCATATTTTTGCATATCATCACGGAGAAGTAATCATACGACATTTAGTTCTACCGAACCACAGAGAGTGCTGTTCAAAACCAATCATAAAATATATCGCGGAAAATCTCCCAAATACACTTGTTAACATAATGGCTCAATATAGACCTGAATACAAGGCGTACGAATATCACGATATATCAAGACCCACATCACATGAAGAAGTCTTACAGGTCGAAGAATATGCAGAGAGCCTAGGAATCCACACACTATGAATCAGTTATACTTCGATTTCTCTTTCTTGTGCAATTCTAGCTTTTCCTCCGACCGTAACAATATCATTGTGTATCTCTACAAACACCCGCCCAGGTCTTCCGATGATATCTCCTTGTTCACATATTAAGCTTTTATCTTTGATTATTTTATGTTTTACCAAATAGCTAGAGACAGCACCGTTTGCAGTACCAGTGACAGGATCTTCGTTTATACCGTATACTGGAGCGAAATTTCGTGCATGATACATTGAATTTGGTTCAATGGTTTCAAAGGTGAAAACATGGAAACTACCAACGCCTATCGACTGGCAAATCTTTTTGACATTCTCAAAATCAGGTTGAATGTTTTTTAAATCATCATATGTTTTCATACATATAGGCAGGGTAAAAAGTCCAGTCGATACGATTTGTTTTGGCAATGAATCATCGATAGCTTTTACGTCTATATTGAGTGAATCAGCAATTTGAGATATATCAATATGTATATTTTTGTATATTGGTTTCTTCTGAGTCATCATGATACTATCAACATTTGCATCATCGTTATAAAATACAGTAATTGGCAAGATGCCTGCTTTCGTTTCCTGAGTGATCACGTTTTTTTTATTATGAAATACCTTTCCTTGTAGTACCATTGTAAAAAACGTGGCAATTGTCACGTGCCCACAGAGATCAACTTCAACTATCGGTGAAAAAAATCGAACCTTGAAATCAGCGACAGTGCTTGGAAAAACAAAGGCGGTCTCAGATACAACTAACTCCTTTGAAATCTGTTTCATCTGTTCATCACGTAAGTCAGGTGAATCGAACACAACACCTGCAGGATTTCCGCCCTGAAGCGATTCTGTAAATGCGTTGATTTTCATGACCTTTCCGATCATAGCATCTCATCTTCTATAATTCCAATCCTTTGCAGAGAAGCATTCTTTTTCAAATTTTTTTGCCAATGCCACCTCTTCTTCACTCAATTTTCCTTCAAGTAACTCAACATGAAACTCTTCCTCAAAGCCCACTTTCATTGCTTCAGCGACTTCCTTAAAACTTATCTCGTTTCCTAAAAGATGTCTTATCGATGTCACTCGCTGCTTTACATCAGTAATGAGTTTATCCTTAATCTTCTCATTTGGTACCTTTAATAAAGAGAACATTTTATCAACATCAACATCCATTAGAACGGTGCCATGCTGCAACACTGTCTCTAATTTTCTTGTCTGAGCATTTCCAGAAATCTTCTGCCCATTGGTAATGATATCATTGATAGGAGCATATTCACTTGTAATACCTAACTGTCGCAATCCTTTCATAACCGCTCCACATATTCTTCCATAGCTTTTCAGAATGTTTTTTGGAATTTCTGGATGAGATTGTGGAATTACAATACTATAGGTTAACTCGTTCTCATGAAAAACAGCTCCCCCACCAGTGATTCGTCGTACGTAATCGACACCAAACCTTTCGCATGCGCCTATATCGACTTCATCGACCAAACTCTGGAAATATCCAATAGAAATAGCAGGGGGAACCCACCCGTAAAATCGTACGGTCGGAGGAACCTTACCTTGGCTATTTACCACCAAGACCGCTCGGTCCACCGCCATATTCGAAAAAGCAGTACCAGAACCTGTTTGAAGTAATCTCCATTGTTCTTTCATGGTTTACACATCAAGATTCCTTGGGTCAAACCTTCTGCATTTAAACCAATAAATTGAATATGATATTGAGTAATGATAGAAGATATCTTCTCCTGTAATAGTTCTTTTTCTATCACGGTGTTTCTGAGTTTTGTTTCCATGAGTTCAATAGCCTCTTCAGGATAAGCAAAAAAATCCCCTGTGATTCGAATGTTTCTGATAACATTATTTTTTTCATCAAACTCTAAAGAGATTTTCAACAACTTGCCCAGGGGCACCTTATACGTAGATTGAGATCGCATAATCTGCACGCGTAATCCATTATCCTCTTATAAACTCCCTCGCCAGCAACCATCTAATCTAAGGCGTTCTGTGCATGATAGGAACTTCGAACAAGCGGCCCTGACTCTACATGCATAAAACCAACTCGAAGAGCAGCATTTTTCAGTCCTTCAAACTCTTCAGGGGTATAATATTTTTCTACCTCTGCATGGTTCCGTGTCGGTTGTAAATACTGCCCAATGGTCAAGAAATCAGCATCCGCAGCCTTCAGATCATGCATGGTTTTATAAATCTGCTCTGTTGTTTCCCCTAGCCCAACCATGAAACCGGATTTTGTTGGAATTCCGCTTTCCATTATTTTTATTGTTTTCAACACGTCCAAACTTCGCTGATAATCCCCTTGAGGTCGGATCATGGGAAATAGCTCTTCAACCACTTCAATGTTATGGTTAATCACATCCGGAGCCGCATCAACAACTTTCTGTATCGCCGCCGTATTTCCTCTGAAATCTGGGATTAACACCTCGATTTTACAGGCATCATTCAAACGTCTGATCTCATGAATAGTCTCATAAAAAACGCTTGCGCCACCATCATTCAAATCATCCCTGGTGACCGATGTCACTACAACATACCTCAAACCAAGGACTTTTATGCTTTCTGAAATATCTCGCGGTTCATCAAAGTTTAAGGCAATCGGCACGCCATGCTTCACATTACAATATCTGCAATCTCGAGTACAGATAGCTCCCAAAATTAAAAAAACAGCGGTACCACTCCCAAAACATTCTGCAATATTTGGACATTTTGCTTCTTCACAAATGGTATGTAACTTGGCAGAGCGTAGGAGTTTTTTTACTTTGGAATAATTTTCTCCTCCTGCAATTCGTACTTTCAGCCAATTTGGATGTCGTCTCATTATCTCTGAAGAAAAAACAATGGTGTTTATAATTCTGTTGTCTTTCCTTTTACGGTCAAAAAGACAGTTTTATACACCCATGGTGACCCGTAACAGATCACGTAATCCTGGCGAGACACCAAGGATGAAGATGCCGATTTTAAGGAGATTGACTAACCGCGAATACTTCTCAAGTTCATTCTTATAGACGACATCAAAGACATAAATAACCACAATGATCAAGAGGAATTTGACAAGAGGAAATAACGGTGGCCACAGCTCCATAAGACCATTTGAAGCAGGATGCTTCTCAACATAGGATGGTAACCCCATACGCAGGGGATCGTAGATACTCACATAGCTCGTGATCCCATCAATCAGATGTCCTGCAAGCATCGAGAGATTTAATGGTTTTTTATATACCGCAATAGCCTCGTGTTTTCGATAGACCCATGCGAATAGATATACTGTCGTTATGATAAGAGCAACAAGTCCGATGACAAGGACTAATACATTGATATAGGTACCATGAGAACTACTCCATTGATCCCCTATGATCCATCGTCCAATAAGAAAGAAACACGGCAGGACAATAAGTAATCCTCCTGAGAAAATAACGGTATTTACCGTCACCATCTGTTTATTGATAAAACGATATAAAAAGGGCAGAAACGCAAGAATGGAAAGAACAGAGAAGTAAACAGGTTCAATTCCAGATACACCAAAACGAACACCAAGAACCCAAAGAATTGTATACACCCCATCAATGAGGACAAACACAAAAAGAAGAAGTAACAGTGTTTTTCTTCTGGTAAATGCTTTTTTTTGGAGATAATAGCCTAAAAAGAGAAAAATCAACACATACAGCGTCGTCTGAACGTAAATTAACGGTGAGATGAACCAATACACGAAAGGCTCAGTAAAATAGTTCGTATCTTCTAAGACCCGTGTCACAGGACCAAATAAAATATAAGGGAATAGCGCAAGGCAGAAATACCAATCAATCTTGGTTTCAAGCTTCTTTAAGACCTTATAGAGTGCATAGAGAGCGCAGACAAGGATAATTCCATAGGTAACCTCTGAAAAAAGGGTATACCCTTCCTGAGCGGCGATACCATGGAAAGAGACTGAATGCCCTACTGCATCAGCAACTACAGGCCCCCAATAGTACTTCCAGAGCCATTGGTCATAAATCAGGGTTGGCGCAAGGAGATATCCTACGATAACTGTTGCAATGATTCCAAGAAAAATACAAAGGATGAGAGCTATTTTCTGTTGCGCAATAAGCCTTCGAAGGTTCATTTGCTCAGGGCTAAGAAAATGAGTATTTATTAATTTACCCTCCGCATGTATTCGTATGACAATTATTATAAAGGAAAAATATTATGTATTATGTAAGGGAAATAGTATGAAGAAGAAA
>CAZGIV010000032.1:0-16005 GCA_964526175.1 uncultured Thermoplasmatales archaeon
GGGTATAACGTCCCCCATTCCATTTTTTCTCCATCAGCTGCTTCTTTGAGGTTTTCCTCTGTTTTACCAATGACTCCTGCCGGGTACATCGCAGTGATCTCCACCATGCCGCCTTGCAGATGCTTAAAATAGACTTTCGCATGCTCTTTTTCGTTTTCCGCTGTCTCTAGAAAGATTGCTGCGATTTGTTCATAGCCAGCTTTCTTTGCCTCTGATGCAAAATACGTATAGCGATTTCTTGCCTGTGACTCTCCTGCAAATGCTGCGAGGAGGTTTTTTTCGGTTTGTGTTCCTTTTAAACTTTTCATGATTTTTCACTCCATTTTCACTCGGTTTTTTTTATTATCTCATGGTCCTGCATGAACCATCGGCCAATAGACATCAGCCTCTTCAAAACGGTCCATGCTTTCTTTTTCAATCTCAAGGATTTTGTAATGTGCCAGCTCCATGTCTGCAAAATAGGAAAGGGTGTTGCGTATTTTTTCATCTTTTGGGAATTGCTTTGAAAGCGATTGGTAAAAATCCTGAGCTGATTGTTCTGCATGCATCGCGCTTTTTAACACGGTACCAAGCGGGGTGTCCTCATCAGGAATGATCAGTGCAGGGATAGGGACGGGGGTGGTTTTTGGGATTGTTAGTTTTTTCTTAGGGAACTTTGCTTTATACACCTGTTCAATAAATGCCCTGTGTTTCTGCTCTTCTTTTGCGAGAAATTTCAGTTTATCCTTTAGCAAACCGTTTTTTACTCTTTCTGCAATCTTCGTGTACACCAGATTACTTTCTATTTCGCTTTTTATTGCGGCTAGTAGAAGGTCGTCTAGTGTGTATTTTTTCAAATCCACTTTTTTCACCCTCATTCCTTTTTTTTGTCGTAGTTATTTATTTGACTTTTCGTTGGGCTAGCTCACGGTCTAACATGTAAAGACCGCCGGTGTTTGTACCAATCATTTTCAGTTTCTGAACGATTGCATCGGTGGATAATTCTTCTTCCACTTGCTCGTCAATGAACCATTGGAGCATGTTGGTGGTCGCGTGGTCTTTTTCTGCTGCTGCCATGTTTGCGATATCATTAATCAAACCAGTGACTTTTTGTTCGTGTTTGAATGCATCTTCAAATGCGTTCAATGGTGATTTCCAGTTTACGGTTGGTGCTGCTATTGCAGTTACTATGATGCGTCCTCTTCGTTCAATGACATGGGTATAGAATTTCATTGCATGACCGACTTCTTCTTGTGCTTGGACTCTCATCCAGTTTGCAAACCCACCAAGGTTGATGGATTCGAAGTATGAAGACATTGAGAGATACAGGTACGCTGACCAGAGTTCTGCGTTGATTTGCTTATTTATTGTGTTTTCAATTTTTTTACTTAACATCTTTTTTGTCTCCTTTTTCATATCTTTATTTTATTTGATGCGTTTCATTGGCGCACCACAACAATGTGGTACTGCTTTTGGCTCTTGTTCAAATCCAATAACTGAGTCGCAGGTGCAGTCTTTGTCCTTACAGTCACATTGATATTGGATCTTCATTTCAGATGCCTCACAGCCACAGCTTTTACACATATTCAAATTCCTCCATTTCATGTTACAATTTTCATTTCTTTTTATACTTTACCAGTGTTCTTTCGTCTTATTGTTTCTTAAATGCGTCTTTTCCTGCGCCACAGACAGGGCAGACCCAATTATCAGGGAGATCATCAAATGATGTTCCTGCAGCTATGCTGCTATCTGGGTCACCTTTTGCTGGGTCGTAGACATATCCACAGACGGTACATACGTATTTGTCCATTTCTACATCCTCCTTTTTTTTCTCGGTTTTCTTATCGATATCGCTATCATAGGTCGGTGCGGTTTTTGGTGAATATCCGCCTTTGACGGCATGGTAATAATCATAGGTCATAACTGGTTCTTGAGATACTATTGCTGCGTCGCATATTTTTCCGATAAATATCGTATGAGTCCCGACATCAATTTTATTAATGACTTGTGCCTCGAGATAGGCGACTGTATTATCAAGGACGATTGGTGCGTCTGTTGTTCCAAGTTTGAAAGTCACATTTTTGAATTTGTCGATATCCCGACCTGACTTAAACCCAAAAGTCCCTATGAATGTAAGGGGTGTTTTTTTATCTAGTATTGAAACGGTGAATATCTTGCTTGTATTTATGTATTCATGGGTGAGATTCTGTTTGTTGATGCTGACTGCAATCGTTGGTGGCTCGGAGGTTACTTGAAATAACGCATTGGCAATTTGCCCATTGCTTTTTTCTTTGTTCTTTGAGCATACGACATATAGACCATAGGATATCTTATGAAACGTTTTTTTATCCATTGGTTTTCCATCCTTTTTCTTTCTTTTGGCAGTTTTTGCATATCCCTTTGAAATAGCCGTGTACTTCTTCGACGTGATGGCCTCCCTCGAGTGTTCGGTTCATGTTGGGACAGGTGATGGAGATATCAAGGATTGTACCGCAGCGTTTACAGAGGAAGTGATGATGTAAGCCTTCTTCGAAATCATAGCGGAGTTCTGAGCCGGAAATGGTAAGAGATTGGACGATTTTGTTTTTCTTTAGTATTTCCAAGGAGTTATAGACAGTCGTTCGGGAGAGTGAGGGATGCTTCTTTTTAAGCGATGAATATATTTCTTCGACGTTTGGGTGGGTGTGGTGTTGGTCAAGATATTTGAGGATCTCCAGTCGTGGCGAGGTTATTTTTAGTGAATGATCTTTGAGGAGTTTTACGTATTTTTCATACATGGAGATTAGAACTGTAATAAACTCTATTTTGTAATTATTACAATTTAGTATGCATTACAAAATGGGTATAAATACTTTTCCGTATTTGCAAAAAAAGAAATGTTTAAGAGGACAATCACATCCCAGAGTCCCATGGAGTACTCAATCCTCTACCATTCCATCATCCCCTTTGCATTGTCCGCACTTGTCGTCGTCCTCGTCACCATCATCGCAGAGAAATATGGCACAAAAACAGGAGGAGTCATTGGAACACTGCCTTCAACCATCATCATTGCATTCCTATTCATCGCTTTGGACAAAGGAGTACAGTTCGCCGCAGAATCCGTCGCAATCGTCCCAGCTGAAATGGGAATTAACCTTGTCTTCCTTCTCATCTTCACCCTCCTTTCATCACGAAAAATATTGATAGCTTCCCTAGGATCACTTCTTGGATGGACGATACTTACCTCGATACTCTTCTACACAAATGTAACCTCTATCATCGTGTCTCTTGCATTGTTCCTCATCTGTTTTTTCATTATATTTATCATACTAGACAAAAAGAAAAAAATAACCGCACAGAACACCATCAAGGTCCACTACACACCACTCAAACTCCTCAGCAGAAGTCTTCTCGCAGGCACTGTCATCGCTATCGCGGTAACTTTCTCCAACATCGGAGTCGCATTCAGCGGGATCTTCTCGGTGTTCCCCGCTATTTTCTTATCAACCATGCTCATCTCTCTGAAAGAACACGGACCCCAATTTACCGGTGCGATGGCAAAAGGCATGACCTACGGCAGCCCCAGCGTCGTCAGCTACGCCGTAAGCATCTATTTCCTCTATCCGTTTACAGGTATTCTTATAGGAACCATCAGTGCGTTTCTCATCGCATTTGTTGTCACCCTGATACTGTTCCACCTTCGCAAAAAAATACGATAACTCACTGCTTGCCGACTATTGCTTCGAATATCGGTATTGAATATTACAGTTCCCTTCACTACTGACCATACACGGACCAACAGGATTATCTGGGGTACACCCACGACCAAACAAAGGACATTCTTTTGATGAGATCAACCCTCTTAAAACCTCACCACAAAGACAACCAACAGGCTCAGTGAACTCTGCTTCTGAAATCTTTATAAGCTCATCTTCGTACTTTTTACGCGCGTCATAAAGTGCGTACTTGTTACGGAGCACTAAACCAGATTGAGGAATCATAGGAAACCCTCTCCATTTCACATCTATCGGTTCAAACACCTGCTTCATTATCTGTTGCGCCTTCTTGTTCCCCTGTGATTTTACCGCACGAATGTACTCATTTTGAACCTCGGCTTTTCCCTGCTGAATCTGCCGGACCAGCATCCAGGCAGCCATCAGCAGATCAATCGGCTCAAACCCAGCAATCACCTGGGGAATATGATAGTCCCTCGAAATAAAATCATACGGTTTTGCACCAATAATCGTTGAGACATGACCTGGTTCGATGAACCCATCAATTTTTATCTCCCCCATATCAAGAATCGCTTGTAACGCAGGTGGAATCAACCGATGACAACACAGCACAGAAAAATTCGACGGAGGCCTTCTTAAAAGAACCGATGCGGTCGTCGGAGCGGTTGTCTCAAAACCAACCGCCATGAACACAATTTCTTTTTCTTTGTGTTTTTCTGCAAGCATCACTGCATCCTCAATACTGTACACGATCCGTACATCATAGCCTTCTGTCTTCAACTGTTGAAGCGACGATGTAGCACCGGGAACGCGGATCATGTCCCCAAACGAAGCAATCGTCTTTCCTTCCTTTGCAAGTACCAATACTTCCTCGATTTCTTTCGGGGTCGTCACACAGACAGGACACCCTGGACCCTGCCCAATCTCAACACCACTTTTTTGTAACAACACATCCAGTCCATTTTTCATCAGCGTATCTTGATGGGTCCCACACACATGCATAAACTTGAGATGGACCTCTGCTTTTTTAATCTGAGAAACAATATCATCAGCTAGCGTTTTATCGCGTAGTGAAAACACTATCACTCCTCCTGCAGAGACAACATTTCCCTAAACAATGCAAGCGTCTCTTGTGCCTCTTTCTCATCGAGAACCTGGATGGCAAACCCTGCATGAACCAGCACGTAATCACCAATCTTTACCTCAACGAGGGATACGTTTGCTTTCCGTTTCGTACCACTCCCATAATCAACGGTCGCAGTATGTTGTTTTTTATCGATTTCAACGATTTTCCCCGGGATTGCTAGACACATGAGTTATC
The DNA here is from genome assembly GCA_964526175.1 of uncultured Thermoplasmatales archaeon. GTDB lineage: Archaea > Thermoplasmatota > E2 > DHVEG-1 > DHVEG-1 > SM1-50. Next base: position 5,014 of record CAZGIV010000032.1, read on the forward strand.
CTCGTTTCCTATGGTTTTAAGGTTATCCACCATAAAAAACTTTGGTAACCCACATGATGAGTATCCCACAGATGAAAACAAAAAGAGTCGCCATGTATTTTTTTATATCAAGTTCTTTTCGGATCTCTGGGACGAGATCGGTTGCTGCAATGTAAATAAATCCTCCTGCTGCGAACGGTAAAATCAACAGAACCATGTTATCAATGAGATTGGAGAGGAAGAACCCAACGATACCACCAAGAACAGCGGTTAACGCGACAACAAAGTTTAACGTAATTGCTTTTTTTTTCGAAAAACCCCCATAAATCAGCACAGCAAAATCACCGATTTCCTGTGGAATCTCATGCGTGGCAATCGCAATGGTGGTAGTGATTCCAAGAGGGACGGAGACAACAAAGCTTGCCGCCATGATAAGTCCGTCGATGAAATTATGAATCGAATCGCCAATGAGGTTCATGTAGCGAAACGTGTGCACATCGCATTCTCCTTTATGACAATGACGCCAATGTAATACTTTCTCTATAAGGAAAAACAGGATGAACCCTATGAGAACGACAAGATAGACATCAAGTCCACTGCTTTTTTCAACAGCCTCTGGTAAGAGATGCAGAAAAGCACCTCCCATGAGCGCTCCTGCAGATAAACCAATGAGGACAAGTAAAATCTTTGAGAGTATTTTATCTTGTAATGCCAGGGTTACAACACCGACGAACGAGATAAGTGAAACGACAAATGTTGCTAAAAGAATATATGCTAATTCAAACACACCATTCACCTTAATAGCCTGTTATCTATAATCCCTTATTTTCTTTTTTCATTTTTTCCTTTATTTTTGATACGGAATTAAGCAGAGAAACTTTAGGGTCGTGCTCCCCCGGTTGATTATTTGATGCCATTCCATTGGTTTGATAAATAAGACATCACCTGGTTGTAATGGCTGTTCGGTGGTTTGATCTTTCACAAACCCGCCTCCTTCAAGGATGAAGACTTCGTGTTCCCATTCATGCTGATGCAATGGAGAATTCCCACCAGGTTTGACTTCGAAGAGACGCATCGCGAAGTTCTGCGCCCCATCTTTCTTTGAAATGAGCCAGCGAACCTTGATGTTTTTCACTCCGGGCTCCTGTGGATGCTCTAAATTTACTTCAGTGTAATGGACATGCTTCATTTCGTTCACCTAGCTCCTCGAGATAGCATCCTATATCTTTAATGTTACCTTCAAAAAAACTTGAAATAAGGGAGACGCATTTACGAATCGGATCAAGGATGGAACCATGAACATAAAAGACATCAACGTTGCCGTAATCCGTATCGAAGGAACAAACTGCGAACAGGAATCCTTTGATGCATTCAAACGATTAGGCGCTCGCCCGGAATTCGTGCATCTCAAGCAGCTTCTCAAAATCGACTGCAATGCTGATGAGACCCGCGATATTCTTGATTACCATTGTCTGATGATCCCCGGGGGGTTCTCTGCTGGTGATTATATCAGAGCAGGCGCTATTTTTGCCGCGAGAATCAAAAGCCAACTGCAAGAACAACTAAAAGAATTTGTAAGAGAAAACCATCCGATCCTCGGCGTCTGCAACGGTTTTCAGGTGCTGACCGAACTCGGACTCCTCCCTGGTTTGGATGACATTATCCGCCCGGTTCCTGACGCATGTTTATATCTCAACGACTCGAATCGGTTTGAATGCCGACCGACCTTGCTGAAGCATGAGAACAATGGAACCTGTGTATTTACCTCAAAAATACCGAAAAACGATATTCGATTGATTCCCAGTGCGCATGCCGAAGGAAAACTGTTGTTTCCCTTAGAAAAACAGGAGCAGTATCTAAAGACATTAGAGAAAAACGATCAGATCGTCTTCCGCTATGTTGATCCTGAGGGGAATTACGCAGGGTATCCGTGGAACCCGAACGGGTCTCCGATGAATATCGCAGGGATATGTAACCCACAGGGGACCGTGTTTGGGATGATGCCACATCCGGAGCGGACATTCTTTCGGCATCAGCATCCGAATTGGACCGGGACCGGGCTTGGGGATAATATCGGTGATGGCCGCGCTATTTTTGAATCAGTGCTAGCGTACATCTCGAAAAAGTTCTAAAACCGGATCGTTCGAAACTCTTTTATAGAGAAAGATGCCTTCTTTTATCAGTAGATTAATTGTTGGGGGATTACACAATGAGAAAGCAAACAATACTATTAATCATCCTTTGTATCATCTTGATGGTATGTCCTTTTACCTCTGCCGTACCATCCATGACATCACAAGCTACGCCTGATTGGCCAGATGGTACATTTCATGGAGGGTGGAACAAACGAAACGATAACACATCAGGGTCGGTCTGGGGAGTTCTCAATCAAGGCCGTCGAGCAACCAGAGGTATTTTCACCGGTGAGTGGAACACAACAGGTGGAACCACTAACGGGACGTTCCGAGGGATCTTCAATGGCATACTCCTCGTAGGACAATGGGATGTCACAGAGACAGGAGAAAGCTATCGTGTTATCGGCATTCTTCACTTGAACGATACCTATTTTTCCACTCGACTCATCAGCCCTCGGACAGGGTTAATTGACCTCTCCGGTGTCCATGATGCCTCGTTTCTCCCAGCCGTAACCGGCTCGTATGGAATCGGTGTGAGAACCATGCATTTGATTGATACAAGTCGACCTGAGAATTTCACCACAGACCCTACGGATGTCCGTGAGATGATGATACAACTCTGGTATCCGACCGAAACCAGCACCCTTGGGAAACGAACCGAATACATGGATTATCCTACCTTTCAATGGCTGAAGAAACGCTCACCGATTCCGTTAATCACCATCCCAAACAATGCGTATCTCTTTGTGCGTCCCCATGGACGTAATGAAACCATGATAGCATCAGGGCGGTTCCCGGTGGTTGTTTTTTCACCAGGGTACGATGGGGTGTATCAGATTTACACCTCCTTTATTGAGGACCTGGTCAGCCACGGGTTCGTGGTTGTCTCGATAAATCATCCGTATGTCTCTGGCATTACCGTGTTTCCTGATGGCAGGACGGTCGGGCTAGCTGAGGTACCAACCGAACCTGTTGCCCAAGCAGCGTTTTTCAACATGTCGCTACGAACCATTGTCGGAGACGCGAAATTCACACTCGATACTATTACAGCGATGAACACAACCGACCCTGATTTCTCAGGGCATTTTAATCTCTCAGCGTTCGGGATGTACGGACATTCATTCGGCGGGGCGAATACGGCGACATGCTGCTATGAGGATTCTCGATTCCGCGCGGGACTGACTCTCGATGGCGTTTTCTACCGACAGTTCATCCCAGGGAACATCACCGTACCAATGCTTTTCATGTTTGCAGAGGCACGTCTGACAAACGATTCAACAATTGCCTATCTGTGGAATCATACATCAAATGACACGTTTAAGATAAGCATCCTAGGATCTACCCATTATGCATTCACCGACGTTGGTCTTCTTCTTTCTCACTTGGTTCCCTTGATTCCTCCAAGACTTCTTTTGTTTGGCTCGATACCACCGAAGCGTATGGTAAACATCACAAAAACGTATGTTACGACGTTTTTTGAGGTGTGTTTCAAGGGGGAACCTTTGGAAAGCTTGTTGAATCTTACGTCTCAGTTCGACGAAGTGCAATTCGACTACAAGTTAGGATAAATACAAGGGAGATGGTAAAGGATGCCACAGGTGGTGACCTGCATCATAGAACATCAGGGAAAGATCCTTCTTTTTAAACGAAGTAATTTGGTCGGGACGTACCGCGGTTTATGGGGTGGTGTTGCAGGGTATGTTGAGGAGCTAGAGGCCCCCTATGATACCGCTGTAAAAGAGATCCGTCAGGAGACAGGAATTGATTTGGATGCGTTAGAACTCGTTCGTAAAGGAGATCCTCTAGAATTTTCTGATACCTACGACGGGAAACGATACGACTGGATCGTCTATCCGTTTCTATTTCATGTCAACAATAAAGAACTCGTTCATATCGACTGGGAACATGAGGAGTATCAATGGGTGTACCCATCAGAAATAAAAAAACTTGATACCGTCCCTGGTCTTGATGAGGTTGTTAGAAAGCTTCTTGGCACGAGCGGTATTCTTTGAATGATTGAAAATTAAAAAAAACTATCTATGAAACAGGTTTTCTATCAAGTTCGTCTAATACTTTTTCAATAGCGTGATACGTCTCTTCAATCGATTGACCGGTATTGACGATATACCAGCCGTCTGCCAAATCCAAGGCTTTGGCCCGAACCTTCAGAAACTCTTCCTGTGTCTCAAACATCTCTGTTTCACTCCGCAGCTTGATTCGCTCGACGAGCTCTTCCGGGGTCGCATCTAAAAAAAACATATACTGAGACATCGGAACCAGTTTTTTAAAAAACCGATACCCGGTTCTTGTCAACCGTCGTGGTAGATATGCAGTCCCCATCAGATACCGTACCATGATCAGAGTATCGCAGGTTGGTTTCCGATAATATCGCCGTAACGAATACATCACGTCGAGTGCATAGAACAATGATGCTTTCAGCCGATTGATCTTCCCTTGACCAAGCAAAGCTTTCTTCGCGGTCCGTCCGTAGAAATTATCTGACTGCGGATGGGACCGTACAATCACCTTCTCCCCCTTCGTCTCATACCGTTCCTTGATCAACTGAGCGTGCGTATCTTTCCCGACCCCATCAAGACCATCAACAATGATGAGCCGCATGTCACCCCACCAAAAAGAACCAATACATCAGGGCAACGACAAACGGCACTGAGAGGTTATCAAGACCAAGCGGTGTGACACCTTCCACGATCGTTGCGACACCAGCCATGCAGAGCAAATACACCACAGCCCGCGACGTCACCGGTACCTGATAAAACAGCAGGGCAATCACCAACAACAAAAACGTACACACAAACATCGCTAGGGAGCCAACATAGCTTTTTGTATCTTTAAAAACCGTGTATTTCAGTTTCCCGTATTTGATCCCAAGCAGCGACGCAAGACCATCACCATAGGACATCGCAAGGATCCCCATCGCAATGATCTCCCGATTATCAAAAAACGCGTACGCCAAAACCGTCCAGGTTATCGCATAGTATACCAAACCAAGCCCATGCCCTACCTCAGAGGTCTTCCCTCGCATTGATTTGACCGGTGAATACGGGCTCATCAGAAACGTAAAAAGAATAAACGGACCTGCAGCGATAAAGGCCATGACCTCACGCGTCTCAAACAACGGAAGGATAAAGGCGATGTTCCCGGTCATGATATGGAGGAATTTCCTGCTCTGTACCGGGTATTTTTTTGAAATCACTTTTTCGGTAAATACAATGAGTACAACAACATAAACATAGACGACTGCAACACCAACCAAATCACTTTGAAACATAGTTTTTCATCCTCCGATAAACGCTCCAACGAGGAACGCGAGAAGCCCGATAAATATTGCGACAAGGGTATATTTCCGATGAAAGTTCATATTCGGTTTTTTCTTTATCATCAGTTGAAGAGTGGTACTAAGAAGCATCGTATCAGTGATAAAAACAAGGATGAAATAGGCTATGTTCTGATAGTACACACCGAAACCTTGTAAAAAGAACGGTAAAAAACTCAAAGCGATAGCTAGAAGATAGAAAACCGCTGCGATATCGTTCGAGACACGGATACCGATATACCGGGGGAACGATTTGACCCCTTTTATCCGATCCCCTTCAAAATCCATGACATCCTTCATGATTTCTCTTCCTGCTCCCGCAAGAAACGCAATGAGTGCGATAACGTAAATTGCTGGAGAAATGGTCTCTACTGAGAATGCATTGTTTCCCAGAACTGTTGCTCCTCCAAAAATAAATGGTATCGCCATGATGTACGCGATGTAAAAGTTACCGATCAGTTTGATTTTCTTCATCCTCACATCATACAGGACCGATATTAGGGCGGTGATAAGAGCAATGAGAAAACACGTCATGTTCACAAAAAAGGAGCAGATAAGGCCAAGTGGGAAGAGGAGATAAAAAAGATATAACGCTGATTTCGGAGAGATATCACCACGGACAAGTGGACGATCTGTTCTTTTATTGATTCTGTCGATTTCCAAATCAAAGTAATCGTTCAATGCGAAGGTGCTTGCCTCTAAAAAAAGCGCGGTAAAGAACGTCAGAACAATATTAATCAGCGGTAGATTGGTGTTGTCATAGAGTGTTTTTTGTGCAATAAGAGAACCAATCAGGATTGCGATAAACAGCATGACCCCGTGTTCAAGTCGCATAAGCTGCCAGACTGCTTTCAGCGTTTTCATCACAGACAGGAATAAAATGCATAATTATAAACTTTTAAGAAGAAGGAGCATACTTTTTTATCGCTACGGTTCAAGAATCACTTTCATGGACTGTTGTGCTTTTGCCACGAGCTGAAATCCTTTTACTGCCTCCGAAAGAGGAAGTTTATGCGATATCATATCAACAACATTGACTTTTTTTGATGCAATAAGATCAATAGCACAGGTGATATCGTCTGGGCTTCCTGCATAGGTTGAAACCATCGTGATTTGTTTGTTCCACAGATCAAAGAGGGGAAACGGTATTTCGACACCAGGCTCTGTTGGTGCGAAGAAAAGGAGAGTACCGCCATTCTCCACTGATTTTAAGGCTTGCTGTACCGCTGACACGGCACCAGTGCAGAGAATGACGAGATCTGCAAGTTTTCCATCGTTGTGTTTTTTGACGTGCGTAGGTACATCATCTTTGGCGTTAATGACTATGTCTGCACCGAACTTTTTTGCTGCGTGCAATCGATACGTCTCGACGTCGGTTGCCAGGATTTTTCCTGCTTTCCATGCTTTGGCTAGTTTTATTTGAAGTAACCCTGAAATGCCGCTGCCAATCACCAGGACGGTTTGCCCTGGTTTCATCTTCGCTGTTTTCAGACCTCTCACCACACAGGCCAAAGGCTCGATAAAGACACCTTCATCATAGGTCATTTCTTCCGGGAGGATAAACACTCCTTTCTCAACATTGATCTCCGGGATCCTAAGATATTCTGCAAAGCCTCCTGGGTAAAAGTTGGTAGAATGCAAGGTATGACACAGGGTATGCTGATTATTGAGACAAAACTTGCAGGTGTTACAGGGGACATGATGAGAGACAAAGACGCGATCACCGACCTTGTATTTCTTCACGTTTTTCCCGATCTCAACGATATCCCCAGTAATCTCATGGCCAAGGACTTTAGGTGCTTTTTTTATGCGGTACCATTCCATGACATCACTGCCGCAGATGCCACTGGCTTTCACTTTTACCAGAAGCTCCTTTTCGCCAATCAATGGGATCGGTATTTCTTCGATGCGAACGTCGTTATTATTATAGTACATCGCGACTTTCATGTTTTTCATAGGACTCAAACCCAGTTATGAAGAAGGCTTTAATAGATTTTATTGCCAAAATACTCCTTGTGTTTTACGAGATCATTGAATGTTATATTAGGAAACGAAAGACGTAAAAGGTAGTTTTCTGTTATAGTGCTCGATATGTTAATCAAAACAATCAAATTGAAATCTATTGAAGCACGACGCTATGTAGAACCTGATGAAAAACCCAGGCAGATTCGCATCGATCATAACAGTCAGATCTCCCAGGTGATCAACAACGCGGAGAAACACCTAACGATCGAGTTCCAATACACGGCAAGTTACGGGCCGATAGGAATGATCAAAATGGAAGGCACCCTGGTCTGTGAGGAAAACGACGCAAAGCAACTTACGAAAGAATGGCAGGATACCCGTAAAATGCCTGACCAGTTCGCAAGCAACATCCATACAGCAGTCATGCATACCTGTGTCCCTGAGGCGGTTGGTATCGCAAAAGACCTCGGGTTACCACCACCAATCCCGCTCCCACAAGTACGAATCGGTTCTGATCCGAAGAAAGGACAAAGCCAAGGTGGCATCGAAGTCGCATAACACCTCTTTTTTCCTCTAGTACGTTTTAAATAAATCAAAAGGATTCGTTGCTTCATGCAAACCGCTGTGGTATCCATTGGAGGATCAGTTGTTCTCTCTGAAGAAGCAGACGCACATTTCCTTACAAAACTCACGAGTCTTCTTAAAAAAATAAGTAACGAATACAAACTTTTTGTCATCGTAGGCGGAGGGAACATCGCTCGACGATACATCCAGCTCGGACGAGAACTCGGATTTGATGAAGACACGTTGGATTTGATAGGAATCGACGTCACCCGGGTGAACGCACGTATCATCACCAATCTCCTTGGAGTTTCTAATAAAGAAATTCCTCACACCACGAACGAAGCAATGAAACTAGATTTCCCGATTGTGGTAATGGGGGGAACAGACCCGAAGCATAGTACTGACACCGTAGGTGCTGAGCTTGCGTCAAAAACCCATGCGGTTCGCTTTGTGAATGCAACCAACGTCGACGGCATCTACGATAAAGACCCGAATAAATACAAGGATGCAAAACAACTCAAGGAAGTATCCATTGATCAGTTGATTACCCAATATGGCACGAAATGGGGTGCTGCAGGAAAAAATATCTTCATGGACGAGCCTGCGTTAGAGATTATAAAACGAGCTAAGATAGCGACCTCTATTGTCAATGGGAAACGACTCGACCAACTTGAAAAAGCACTCACAGGCCAACCATTTGATGGAACGAAAATACTCTTGTAATACTATTTCTCAAAAATATGCTGGACCATCCACTCAGGGTTAAACGGTATCTGATCCTCGTATTTCTGACCAACCCCGATAAAAAGCAAGGGTTTCCCGATCGTATAGGCAATGGAGAGAGAGCTTCCTCCTTTTGCATCCGCGTCGACTTTCGTAAGGATAACACCGTCAATACCAACAACCTCATTGAACCGTTTCGCCTGTTCGACCGCGTCATTCCCTGATAACGCGTCACCGACGAAGATAATCATATCTGGTTTTGCGACCCGTTTGATCTTGGCCATCTCATCCATTAGATTCGAGTTCGTCTGCATCCGACCAGCGGTATCAAGAAGGACAACGTCTTTATGTTTTGCCTTCGCATGCTCAATTGCGTCAAAAGCAACCGCAGCCGGGTCAGAACCAGGGCCATGTTTCACTATTTTCACCCCAACTTTCTCGGCATGAATCGAAAGCTGCTCGATCGCACCAGCACGGAACGTGTCACCAGCGGCCATCACACAGGTTTTTCCTACTTTCTGCAGTTGGAACGCAATCTTAGCAATAGAAAGGGTCTTCCCCGTCCCATTCACCCCAACAAACATGATGACAACCGGTTTTTTCCTCTCTTCGACAAACTTGTTAAAATCAAAGTTATTGGCCTTGAGCACATGCCCAATCGCATTCTTTAAAACCGTCTCAATAAGATCCCCGGCTTTCCCTTTATCAAACGGGACCCGTCTGATCTCTTGTTTAACGTCTTTCTTAATTGAGTCAATGACCGAATACGCTACATCCGCTTCGAGTAGACCCATCTCCAAATCCCAGAGGAGCTCATCGAGTTTCTTCTCATCGATTGTCCAAGATGGTTTTTTCTCAGTCCCGACAGCTTCTTCGATGCTTTTCCTGGTTTGCAGGACACGTTGCAACTCGCTTTCAATGCTTTCCTCGATCTGTTTATCGATTTGTTTTTCTCGCTCTTTTTTTTCTTCGCTGACTGGTTTATGGGCACGGAGCGCCCGTTTCCGAGTAACAACAGGTTTTACTTCTTCTTTAATTACTGGGGCTACCGGTCTGGTTTGCACTGGTTTTACCGGTGAACTAACTGGAATGGGTTGTTTCAGTGACTCTTCATGAAGTCTTTTTTCGAGTTTCTCTTCCTTTTTTAGCTCAGACTCGATTTCCGCTTCAATGTTCTTTTCAAAGAGTTTCAATTTCTTTTTAAGAAAATCAAACATGCTTGCCCTCACAACAATCCTACTATCGTTGTGTTTCGTCCATCATCTGCTGCGTTTTATGCGATAATTCTTCCGCATCAGATTGTATCTTCTGCCCAAGTGACATCATCTTTTCGAGGTTTTCCTGTATTCGTTTCATCCGTTCTTCAAGTTTTACTACCGCTTCGTCAACTGGTTTTTCGATGACAATCCCTGCCCCAACACCGATGAGGACATTTGATGCGTTTTTAAGAGAGCCATTGACAAAGGTCCCTGCGCCAACCGGGATGAGAAGTTCGGCGTTTTCATCCATCGCATGCAGTTGCTCCACGGTTATTTTTGCACGTTGATACTCAGCAAGGGTCGACTGCAGGTACTGCAGTTGCATATCAATGGATTCGAGCTGTTGTTTATAGTACTCAATTAAGCTAAGATTCCGAGTGATGTCTTCTTCTTTTGTCATGTTGTTCCCTTCAGTATGTTAAGATGGAAGTGTATCCCTTTATCAAAGAAGGTGTTATTAATATCTTTCCTGAAGAGGAGAAGGTGTGACCGTGAACAAAAACGCAATATCGTAAAGTAAATTATTTATATAAATGGTTGATGTAGCATATGAAGGAGAAGGAGAGGAAGGGACGACCCCATGGAACTCAGCAGAGAATTTGTTGAAAAATTCTCAGAAATATTTTTGGAAGATACGTAGGCTGACTTTTTCAAATAGAAACAAGACAGCCCGCGACCACCTCTCTTCTTACTTTTTTTATCATACTATACTCAACGCAACAATATTATTAATCAATGATTGAATTCTGAATCCTATGAAAATCCTTGCTGTCGCTGATATTCACGGGGCTCAATATCGTTTGAATCTTGTCTTAAAAAATGTGAAAACATTTTCTCCTGATTTAGTCGTACTCTGCGGAGACATCACCCAGTTCGGACCAGGGGAACTAGCAACAAGCCTCCTGAACCAAATACCGATCAAGACCCTCGCGATACCTGGAAACATCGACACGTTTGATGTCGACCAAGGAATCATGGTAAGTAACGCAACCTATCTTCATATGAGACGAGTGGTCATCCAGGGGGTCCCGTT
>CAZGIV010000033.1:0-15892 GCA_964526175.1 uncultured Thermoplasmatales archaeon
CTCCAGTAGGAAACGTCAATGCTGCAAGGTATGGTGCCTTTTCTGAGATTGCGAGTAGATATGTTCCAGCAAGTGCGCCATCCAAACCTTTTTTATGTGACAGTTTCTCAAGTTTTTTTTCATCGGTGCGGTATTGATGAATTCTTTTGAGTTGTTTTCGAAGTTTCTGAAAATATTTATTATTATCGTCTGTGCATGTAGGAAGGATGAGAAACGGATCATCTTGTAATTTTTTTGCATTTTCAACAAGATATTTCTCCTGTGATTTCGGCGCAGTCCGTGCAAAGCTTCTGGTCATCTTATTTTTCTTTGCCATTTAATGAAACGATAAAAGGAGAGGTGTTAAAGTAAATTGTGGTAAAAAAAAAAACGTAGAATGTGTTACTAAACGTGTATATGATAATACCGTATAAAAAGAGCTTATGTCAGATTTTGTATCTTTCTTTAAAGAAGTCCTGTCCAAAAATTTATATGAATCATCGCATATAGAGATACGAATAGGGGAAAAATATGAAGAAATATCATGACCGATGCAAACATCGTTTCACGCAGAAAAATACGAAGTACGTGTATCTTGTTGCCCTCTGTCTTATGGTAAGCGTTCTACCATTTTCTACAGCATCAACCTCTGAAAAAAACATAGAAACGCCTTATTCTTATGCAGCATCATTGCAGAAGGATGGATGGGAGATTATAGAAAGTGGAGCCACACAAGACCTAAACAGCATTTTTTTTATTTGTTTAAACAGAGGATCAGTAGTCGGAGATGAGGGAGTTATCCTACGTACTGGTGATGGAGGAGATAACTGGACGGCTCAGGATTCTGGTGTTACAGATACCCTCAATGGTGTTTTCTATTATGGGTATAGTATCATATTAGCTGTTGGTACGAGTGGAACGATTCTCTATACGAATAACACAGGACAGAACTGGACGGTTAAACAGACGGGCATGATGGCGACGTATTTCAGTGGGCAGATGATAAGTGATATGGTCGGAGTCGCTGTTGGGGTCAACGCGATATTCCAACCGTTCTTTACACGAACAAATGACGGGTGGAACAGCTGGGAATCCAATAGTTTTTACATTGAACATAACAGTGTACTCTACGAAGGATGGCTTAGCGATGTGTATTTTATGAACGCCTCTGTAGGGTTTGCGACAGCAGTTGTTGACATCCCTGCTGGTGGTGCAATCGTTCGTACGACAGACGGGGGTAGTACCTGGGAGACCATGTGTTTTTATGACGAGGAGCTTTTCAGCATTGATTTTACCTGGGAAGGTATTGGTTACGCGGTAGGGGATAATGGTGCTGTACTGCAGACACTCGATGGTGGTGAGACCTGGCAAGAGCTTGAAAGCGGGGTAAATACGACATTACATGCAGTAGATTTCTCCTCAGAAACTAAGGGGACTATTGTAGGAGACTCTGGCGTCATCCTGAGAACGGAAAACGCAGGGCTTTCTTGGACTCAGCAAACCAGCGGGACGACCTATGACCTCCTTGACGTTCAATTTATCACGGATTTATTTGGTGTTATTGTAGGGGAGCATGGGATGATCCTTCGGACGCATACCGGAGGGTACCCTGAAGACACAGAACCACCAGAGACAACATGTATCTTGTCTGGTACGCTAGAAGGAGACGTCTATATCAGTAACGTGACCGTCACCTTCACCGCGACCGATAATACCTCTGGTGTCGCAGCAACCATGTACAAACTCGATGATGCACCATGGACCACCTATGATGTCATACCCTTCGTAGTCGTAGCAAACGGATACCATCTCCTTCGTTTTTACTCAATTGACAACGCGGGGAACATCGAAGAGGAAAAAACCTCTGAGTTCACCATCCAGTATCCATCAGATCTTGCGATTAGCATGGCAGGAGGAACTGGCATCAGGATCACCATTAAAAATCTTGGTTCTCTTGATCTGATAAATGCTTCCTGGAATCTCTCGCTTGACGGTGGTCTTGTCCTTTTTGGAAAACAAAAATCAGGAGTCACGACCATTGCAGCAGGCGACGAAGTAACCCTAAACTCCCTGGTATTTGGGTTTGGGAAACCAACGATGACCTTTACCATTGCCTCCTCTGAAAAAATTAGTCAGGGCAGGGTCTTTTTGTTCTTTGTCCGATTTTGACCAAGACTCCCGGGAGATGGCCTTTAAAGTATATCCCTAAAAAAGTACAATGTTCAATTCATACAACGAGGTTTTTTTCCGTAACCTTATAAGGAGCAGACTATTTTCCAAGTATTGTGATACGATGAATGTGTATGATACCATTATCTCCCGAAGGAGTATTCGCCGATTTCATCAAAAACCAGTGAACCTTGAGACTTTAAAAAAATGTGTGAATGCTGGACGACTTGCCCCTTCAGCTGCCAATCTTCAACTTCTTGAGTACTGTATTGTTATCGATAAAGAACTCTGTTCCAACCTTTTCGAAACTCTCCATTGGGCAGCATATATTCAACCGAAATGGGCTCCGAAGGAAACGGAACGACCAACCGCGTATATCGTTGTTCTGGTAAAAGATACCCAGAATCCCTATTATGAAAGAGATGTTGGTTTTGCCACTGAGAATATTGTCCTTGCTGCAGAGGGAGAAGGTCTTGGAAGCTGCATTTTATGCAATATCGAACGGGTGAAGATCCAGGAAATGTGTAAAATACCCTTAACGGTTGCTGTTGACTCCGTGATTGCTCTTGGGTACAAAGCGGAAACATCTATTGTTGAGGACATGAAAGACTCAGTGAAATACTGGCGAGATGAACACGACGTCCTCCATGTCCCGAAACGAACATTAGACAACATTATCCATATCAACACGTTTTCATAAAAAAATGAACAGGAAAAGACAAAACGTTAAAATCGCTCTTATTGCATACCCCTAACTCATGAGAGAATATAGAATAAAAAGAGGTCATAACCCAGATCTTCATGCACTTGTCTCCGAGTATTATGGAGCAAAAGGCGATATTACACAAGGGATGCAATTCTCAGTAGAAGGAATTGGGACGATTACTATGAGACATGAAAAAAACTCTCTTTTCATTGATATCGTTCCTCCAAAGAAGGTATGCAGTGATTATACTATCATTAAGAAATGGAACGATTTCCTATTAATGGCTACAGGCAAAGATACAAAAGAACGGAAAAAGGAATTTGGTAAGATATAGCTCTATTTACTGCTGATGTTTTTATTTATCGGAGAATACCTTCAAATTTTTTTTTTATATTTCTTTCTAAACGAAAAAAAATCTGGAGAAAACGCACTCTAAATCAATCCAGATTTCATCAACGAATTATCATAAAAAATGATAATATTTTCATTATAGAAAATTATTTTAACCTGCAATCGTTGTATATGACGTATGAAGGGGAGACGAAATTCTGCTATAAACATGTATCATTGTAAAAATTGTGACATCAATTTCCTGGTACCGTTAAAAACGTCTGTACGACATAATCGGACCATGTTTGTATGCCCAGAATGCAAAAGCCATGACTGGGGACATATTTGGTAATAGATGAACATGATTTTATAAACAAGGAACCGATTCTTTCTTTTCAGGAGATATGATAAAAATAAAAAACTCTATTCTTATCACTCGAGTTTTCGAAGCACTTTTTAAGGTGGTGGGACGACGGACTCTTGATAGTTTTGCGATTCAAATACTGAAAACCACGGTGAAAAAATTAGAGGCTAAATATAATTTCCTTAGTTCTATTTCGATTCAAACAGATTTTTTTTCAGAGGGCGGGATTAATGCTACCTTCGATTCATCATTTGACACAATCGAACCATCTCGACTAGGCAAAGCAATCGATGCGCTCATCCGCGTCACCTATCTGGAATTAATTGAAACGATCGGTAAAGACGTTGGCTTGTATTTTATCACTGAATTAAAAGACCATCTTGGGGATTCGTATGTGGACGAATTACGAGATCTTGGGGTACACTTTGAATCAATTCAAACGGAACAACATAAGCGGTATCAGATGAAAGGACTCAAACTCCATCCTCCATCCGGTCTAAAAGAACAAGAACAAGAGGAGGTTCAGTACACGTGGGATTCGGTGTCGACATGGAAGTATGATAATAATGTGTGCCTTCTGTACAATGAGCAGGGAAAAATACTTGATACCTTGCAGCTCGATCTCATCATCGAAGAATATGTCGAGCGCGTTACAGAATCTAAGAGTCAAAACCTGGTATCCTCGCCTAAAACGACGATACTGAAGGTAACAGATAAAGAAAATGAGTTATTGGACATGATACGACGAAGCGACACCGATGTTGAATCGGCAATAGAACTGCTTCATATCTCCGACCAGAAGTTTGATACCATGATCCAAAAACTTCTCAAGCTTGAGATGCTTCAATATATATCAGACAATGAAGTGAAACTAACAGAAAAAGGCCTTCAGCATTTATCAAGTCATCAGAAGAAGTAACGTGTTATTTTTTTACTTTCTCCCAATCTTTTACGAAACTCTTTATACCAGCGTCAGTCAAGGGATGTTTTACCATTTTTCTAATAATGTCAGGTGGAACGGTTGCGATGTCTGCACCAAGCCGTGCGGACTCAATGACATGAATTGGGTGCCTGATGCTTGCAACAATGACTTCGGTTTCGATATCGTAATTACAGAAGATATCCATGATCTCCTCGATCACTCGCATTCCCTCCTGTCCATTGTCATCTAATCGTCCAATGAACGGGCTGACAAAGGTCGCCCCTGCTTTTGCTGCAAGCAAGGCTTGATTTGCCGAAAAAATTAAGGTAACATTCGTTTTGATTCCTTCTTTGCAGAGTGCTTTCACCGCTTTTAAGCCTTCAGGTGTCATCGGTATTTTAATCGCGACATTTTTATGATAGTTCTGTGGTATTTTTACAATAATCTGCTTTGCTTCTTTGACCATGTCATCTGCTTTCTCACTGAGCACCTCAAGGCTGATTGGTCCATCGACAAGAGTGAAGATTTCATCAATGACATCTTGAAAAGATCGTCCACTTTTCGCTAGGAGCGTCGGGTTTGTGGTGACTCCGTCAAGTATTCCCCATGATGCGATTTCCTTAATCTCGTTTAAATCCGCGGTGTCAATAAAGAGTTTCATACTGCCTCACACTACCCCCTGTAAGTGATATTTATTGATAATGTTTTGGTTTATTCTGAAAAGAATACCAGTGGAATCTTCCAATGTAGGAGATATGTTTATAGATATATTTGAAAAAATCAAAACATATATATATCTAGCTATACATTACCTACTATTGTAGGAGGGGATTAATGCCTCTAACAAGGAAAGCACGTATAGTGGGAAGCAGCCTTGTTATAACAATACCAAGCCAGCTTGCCAAGGCCCACGATATCAATGATGGGGATGAGTTAGAGATAATTCCATCAGGAATTGGAGAATTTAAGATCCGTAAGTTAAAAAAATGATTTAAATTTTTTTTTTAATTATTCATAACACATAATACGTCATTTGATTTTCTTTTTCCCAAAAAGAATTGTAGTTGGATTGCTATACTTAAAATCAAGCAGTAATCCCCCCTTAGCTTCGTTGTCAACAGCATAACAGAATTTAAACAGTAATCAAGAGCTAAATAATCGATAACACCAAATTAACTGATGGTTTTTTTGGTAGAAAAAAGAAGTCTAATCGTTAAAAAAGCCAGGGTCGTTCCCAGAAAGATTCCAATAATCGCAGAAAGCTTCTCAACCAATGACATATTCATTGAACCTTGTATCACGTAACCGCAGAGAAAAATAGTCCCAGCTCCAATGATATATTTTATGTGCGTATCGGTTTTTTCTTTCCTGCGAATAGGAGGGTTCGATGTCTTTTTATAAAGTTCCTTAGATCGTTGACAGGTATCACAAAACCATTCCTTTTTTTCAGAATTTAAACGAAGAGCCGAGAAGCACTCAGGGCAATGTGGATGAGTGTATAACGACAGCTTTGTCTTTGTTTTCCCCATCTTATTAAGGAGCGGAGAGGCCATGCTTTTTTTAAGAAGCGGTGGTGTGATAAGAGCACTAATGATAATTAACAGAAGCGTCGCAGTCCGTATCTGATTCGCAAGCAATCCGCTAGGGTTTCCAAAAATACCTCCATCAATACCGGTTGTTACAATAATTAACGCAACCCCCATGACCGGCATCATTCCAAATCCAACGCTTATTGATTCTCTTCTACTCAACCCAGAAAGTCGAGCCCCTAATGACCCACCTAAAAAGTTACCCAGGACCCCAAAAAGCACAAACAAAATAATGAAAAGCAATAGAGCCTCAATGTTGCCTGATCTAATGAGAAATAGAAAATCGAAACTCGCACCAACACTTACGAAAAAAAGAGGAATAAAAAATGCATAGCCAATAGATTTAATGTAATCTGCAAGAATCCCGGCTTGCGGTGTTTTTCGAATAAATAAACCTGCGATGAATGCCCCAATGATGGCAGTAAGCCCCATATTTTCTGCAAAGGCAGCAAACAAAAAACAGATAATCAACCCAGATGTGATGATAAGAATCGGTGCTTTTCTGGTCGAATTCTTATGAACCGAATAACGAACAAGAAGAAAACCTGCTCCAATGGTCAACATGAAGAAAACCAGAATTTGTAAAAGGAGCACCATCGAGTTTCCTTTTCCAAATACTAATGCAAACACGATCATAGCGAAAATATCGTTTAATACCACAGCAGTATGCAGGGTTAACCCAACCCGTGTTGATAACAAATCCATATCAGCAAGAAGGCGAATGGCGATAGTAGCTGATGTTGCAAGCAGAATAGCTCCCACAGCCATACACTGGGAAGCATCCATACCGAACAACAATCCAAAGACACAACCTATACAGAAAGGGACCAAAACACCAACGATTCCAACGAAAAAACCTGCTTTTCTGTTATTTTTCAGGTCTGCTGTGTTCGTTTCCAACCCGACAATAAAAAGAAGAAACACCACGCCAATAAATGCGATTTCTTTAAACTCAGGTGAAGTAAGATTCAAAGAAAAATGAAACACCGATGAACCAAAGAGATTAAAAGATAATCCTGAAAACGCTCCAAGAAGGCTTGGGCCAAGGATAATGCCAGCAACAATCTCCCCGATAACCCCGGGTTGTCTCATTTTTTCAAACAGAATATTAAAAATCTTTGCAAAAATAATCGCGAGTGTAATCTCCAGTAACATCCCATGCATCCCTTAATAATTAACCAATGGAAATGGGTATCGATTCTTGGTATTTAAAATCATGGAAAAATCACTTCTGAGAAATTTTAAATAATCTTCTCGTGATTAATACCTTTGATGATGATGAACGAAACACATTCTATAATTACCGAAATATATGCACTTACGGTAAAAGACCTAATAAAGCCAATCGATGCCAAGGATTCCTACGTAGAGAAAGATGATGCTGTTGAACAGGTTTTTCGTCAATTAAGCAAAAAAAATCATCTCTGGGTCGTTGACGATAAAGTAACATTACATGTTCTGGGGGTTATTACAGAATCTGATACGATCCAGCTTTTTGCACCCCCCATTACCCCTCTGCAATCGTTTGATAAACCTACTCTGCAATCATTTCAATATGGTCTTTCAACCACAGCAGAAGAGATCATGTCCACCCAACCAATAACCGCAGATCCTGATGAAAAAATAGCGGACGTTATACTAAAAATGAAACAACATAAAATCAAACATCTTCCGGTTATTGACGAAAACAAGCGTATACTTGGGGAAATTACATTACATCGTCTCATCCAGGAATATACGAAACGACACCATGAAGATACTCAGATGAAGAACACAGAAATCTCCTAGAAAAAATCTACTTACACACTGATAAACAGAAAGTTTTATATCAGGAGGGTCTATATAATCAAATGGGGATAGTATGAAGAATCGTATATTAAATATCTTAATCATTGGACTGATATGTCTAACGCTACTGACCACCATTCAACCGATTTCTGCATATTCGCATGAACAGCGAAATCAAGCTCCCAGTACACAAACCATCCAAGAAACTGAAGAAATAAGCAATTTTGGTCCGAGTTGGTATAATAAACCAGCAACCTATGCACAGCTTGTTAGCTGGTATCAAGCACTTGAAGCTCAATATCCAGATTATATCGAAGTCTTTAAAGCAAATGTTCTCTACAATACAGGGACCATTCCCAACGGCTATGATGATTATTACATACGAATTACAAACGAGTCACTGGGATTACACAAACCGGAAGTCCTTTTCCTTGGCAGTCCTCATGGTGATGAAACCGTTGGAACGATAGGGATGTTTTGGTTTACGGATTGGATCATGCGTATGGCTTTTACCGAAGAGCCAAGTCCCTACTATTCAAAAGACTGGCTCCGCTGGTTGATTGATAACAGAGAAATCTATTTCGAAGTGTCGCATAACCCATATGGATTTGATACTGATCAACGATATGATTCCCATGGTTGGGATCTTAATAGAGAAGCTGATTTAGATGGTCCTGGGTCTCCGACTGGTGGTATCTGGGCTAGTGTCAATGGAAAAACCCTTGTTGCCTTTATCGACAATCATACAATTCGTACAGCATTGGATTTTCATGGTGGAGCAAGGGAACTACTCTACCCCTGGGGGTCTACCCACTCGTCCATTACGGCAATCAGTCCAATCACAGGATATTCCTACACATATGCGCCCCCTGATTTCAACTTTTTTGATGCTTCAAGTCTCAGACTCGGTGATTTTATCGGTGATTATGGCGGTAATCTTGATAAGTATAGTATCGGCACCATCCCCCAGACCGTGGGGTATTCTGTAGAAGGAGGAATGGGCCCATGGGCATATGGATCAGATACGACAAAAAACCCAACGGAAGCCCCCTATGTAGATTTTGGCCCCTACCCTGGAGCTGGAGTCCTCTGGATTTCTCCTGAAATGTCCAATATAAAAAATCCTGCTGAATCTACTTTTGGTAACGATACCGTCGCTCGATATGGAGCTGAAGTACGTCGGGTTATTCTACATCAAACAGATCTTGCCCAGCCGTACCTCCGATGGCAATCTGATTCTGTTCAAAATCATGATGTTGTATTTACTAATACACCAATCAACTTCACCTGGCAGGTGAACGGAAGCATGGTTGTCGATCATACCTCCATCCAATATGGGAACAACCCGAATCCTATCCAGACATGGACGTATACGACAACAGATCATGACGAACACAGCGGTGATTACCTTGGTGGAACCGGATGGGATAATGCATTAAATGGACAAACTGCAGGGACGACCTACCAGGAAAGTATCGTGTTTACCATTCCAGGAGAATATTATTTTGTCGCAAAAGCACAAGTTGATCAAATCTATAAAAACGTTCTTAGACCAGATATCTATGGTAATAATCCATATTTAAGGCTTATAAAAGAACGGACGAATGATTCATACCATGAAGTAATTCAGGGGACCGATGGCACTGAAGAAATCTTTGGACAAACCTGGTGGTACAGCCCGATCATCCATGTCACGGTAACACCAGAAAACGAAGCACCCAATAAACCAAATCAACCAAGTGGACCAGCTTCAGGAAAACCAGGTTCACTGTACCTATACCGGACCAGTACAATTGATGCGAATGGGGATTCAGTGTACTATCTATGGGATTGGGGTGATGGTACGCAAAGCGAATGGCTCGGACCGTTTGCCTCAGGAGCCCAAGCAAGTGCTCAGAAGTCCTGGAATGCTACAGGGGATTATAGCATAAAAGTAAAATCGAAAGATACCTATGGCGCTGAGAGCGACTGGTCAGATCCATTACCGATTACCATGCCGACCAGCAAGAATGCACCGATACTGTCGCTTCTTGCACAGTTCCTTCATAATCTATTGCAGTTCCTTCAGAATCTCTTGAAATAAAACCTGAAAAGAGACAATCAAACCAATTAAATGTTCCAGATATAGAATGGAATCGCATGTTACTGATCTCTGATCTTTTCTTTTTTTATTTAAGATGATCGAATCAGTGTAAAAACATTTAATAAGGGTCATTATATCAAAATTCCTCAACTATAGATACGGTGGAGTAATTATGACACATACAAAAGTGATATCTACCGAAAAAATAAGTTTTGATGATGCGTTAACGATTGCGAAGAAAGGTTCCCATTGTGGTATGTGTAGATTTGATTTCCTTGGAACCGGTCTGTGCCCATCTGGTAAAAAATATGGGTTTGTCGCGTATTGGCCCCAGGGACGTATGGAGATTTTTAAATCGTTGATGTCCGGGAAGGTAAAACCAACAAAGAAGCTTATTGAGATTGCGAATTCCTGTACCCTGTGCGGCATCTGTGATAAACAATGTAATTTTGCAACGCAATTACGACCAGAGAAAGTTGCGAAGGCATTGAAGGAATATACTGATCATCTAAATGAGAGTGAATTCCAGGATGTTACTGAGGATGATATCATAAAAGGGCTTCGTGAGATTGTCGGGGAGAAATGGGCGACAAATGATCCTGTCATTATCTCTTCATATTACAACACGATAATTCATCCAGATTCTGAATTAAATTTTTATGTGGTGATGCCAGAAAACGCAGACCAGATATCAAAGATTATTAAATTCGCTAATCAACATAACGTGCCCTTTATGCCACGGAGCGGTGGAACACTTTTATCCTGCGCTACTCCAACCGTTTTATCAAAAGCGGTTTGCCTTGACCAAGGAATTATCATTGATCTTCTACGATTAAAAAAGCTTGAGGTTGATGCGAAAAGTTGTACCGCGACGGTGGGTGCAGGGATCACTGCTTTTGAATTACAAAAGGAAGCGTATAAGCATAAATTACGGGCGAATCTTGCTGAAGCAGGGGCCCATGTCTGTGCGAATATTGCCTCAACAGGTATTACTAGCACCTGGCAAAATAGATACGGTTGGGCAGCTGATAATTACATAGATGTTGAAGATCGTTGATGACAAAGGTACTGTTAGACATAATAGTGACATGGACATAAAGAATCCTTATACGACTGAGCGTGGATTTACTGACATAACACTGAGCCCACCGGGGATAATCACTGAAAGTACGGTGAAACTTCATCCTATTGCTGAAGATGAGGATGTCGTACTTGTTCCCTTTGAACATCTAAAAGATGCGCTCAGCATGATAATGAAACTTGCACGGCGTAATGTAGGTGCATCATTAATCGTTCTTTCTCGTAAATATCTTTCAGAGTTTTTATGCCCAACAAACCAGATTGCGAAAGACTTTGAATATATCTGCAAGAACTATCTGAAGCTCAATTACGTAGTAGATGTGATTGGAAATAAAGACGATAAAAAAATTGTAGAGGAAATGGCAGAGTGTACAATCGATAAATCGATGATGAAAACACTCATATTGGGTGCTCCAAAACTTGCCTCATTAAAAGACAGTGAATTTATGAAGGTACTTTCCGAGGAAAAAAACCCCTGCAAAGCAATTTTTGCCGGTCCGATGAGAAAACACCTGGAAAAAGGTTTAGATGCATCTCCAGAGCAGATAGCCAAGGTTTTTGATACGGATCTCCAGGAGTTCTTTACGAAGGTCTATTCTAAACCTGAGATGACCGATATTATCTGGCTTCATTCATTTAGAATTCTTCCCTCTCGGCTGATGAGACAACGATTGTTTTTTGCTCAAGCAGGAATGATATGGGCTGCTGATGAAGATAAAATTTTAAAACTCGTCGATATGTTATCAAAAGTATGTGACAAATACAAACTAGAGCATATGCTTGGGTTTATTCTTCCCATGGATGATGGAAAATACGCATTTTTTGAATATGATTATTATTATGATCATAATGACCCCGATGCAACCATGCGAGTCAGCCAGGCGCTCATTGAGACAACGGAAAACTGTTTAGTGATGGGTGACATTCTGATGGTTCTGAACTATTTGTTTAAAGGACTCTATAGGAAAGAACACGTTCTATATCCGATACCAAAGGGAATTTCAAATGAAGACCTCGCTCTGTTTAGAGAACTGCTTGAGAATATTCTAGGGGAGAAATTCAAATGGTAAAATTTCTTTCACAGGAATGGAACGAGCTGAGCAAAGAATATATCCTTAAAAAACTCGATCCAGAAAAAGATCTAAAAAATGTGACCACGTCATTACTTGCCGTTATCGAGCATGTCCCTCCAAGTGATTCAATAATGAATTTTTACTTGGACCTTAAGGATGGAAAATTAATCGACTTTATCGTTAATACCGGTGATACTTTTAAAGGGAAAGAACCTGTTTTTACGGTGACCGGGAACTATGGCACCTACAAAAGTATTCTTAAAGGCGAGATGAGCATGGCAGTCGCCCTTCTAAAAGGGAGATTAAAACTGAAAGGCAGTAAGTTGAAAGCGTTACAGATCATAAAACCACTTGATGGTGTCATCCTGTCTTTGAAAGAAGCAACAGATGAATTTGAAGCATAAAGCACCGTTTTAATACAATAAAGAGAAATCAACCTCGTTGTTTTCTTTAAAACCATATCCCTAAAACACCTACTTACAAAATCAGTATCGAACCTCCCATTATCAGTGAATTACACCTGGGAAAAATAACCAAAACGTGATAGAAAGACACAACCTATCTACTAAAATACTAGTAATAAATTACCCAACTAAAGGTCAAGGATATGCGAAGAGGTATTGTAATCGTTGGAATCATCATTTGTGTAGCTGGCACATTCCTAGGGATAATCGGCTCATTTTTATTCGCAGATACCATGAAACAATATCTGGGATCTGATCTAGCGGATTTATTTGGATTATTATCAGTTATTGGCTTTTTTTCATTCTTCATTGGAATGCTGCTTTCAATCATAGGTGCGCTATTAAAAAGGAAAAAACCTAAAAAAACCAAATCGCTTCCGTTTTCACGTTACTATAATTATTGAGGTTATTTCTTAAAAAATAAATCCTTCGAAAGCATAGGTTTTTCGGCTAATTAACCATGTTAAATATAATATTACGCCCGCACCGGGATATCAACGTCTAAATGACGTCACTTATTATGGTGTCCTATCTGTTGGTTAGAAATGATATCTGAAATCTTCGAATCGTTTTTCTAAAAATCATCTTCCAATTTTCATTGATTTTTCTTTTGGGCTTTTCACTTTTGTACTTAATTCCCTACGGGGGATCTAGACCCTGTCATTTTCTATTTTTTATCATTTGAGAGGCTGTCCAATAATTATTCTCCTGTCCCAACAGGAGAAGCATTTATCAAATGATACGTGATATCAGGAGCAGGACAGGAGAGATATGGCATTAAGGACAGATAGAATTGGACCGTCGTGGCTGTTTCCACCACGGATCACGGATTTTATACCAGAGGATCACATCTGCAACTTGGTTGTTGCTGTAGTGGGCTCTCTTAACGTCTGGAGTATAGAAAAGAAGTACCGATGTCAGCCTGGTCATCCTGCGTATCCTCGACGTATGCTACTTCGATTGATGGTTCAAGCAGCGATTGACGGGATGTTTTCTTCAAGGAAAATTGATCGGTTAGCGCAAGAGAATGTGATCTATATGTATCTTGCAGGAAACGCGAAACCTGATTTCAGAACATTGTGTAACTTCCGTAGGGAACACAAAGAGTTGATTGAGACGGTGTTCAAGAAAACTGTTCTGATCGCGAAAGCAGCCGGGGTACTTCAGCTTGGTCATCTATCGACCGATGGGACGAAGGTGAAAGCGAACGCGTCAAACCAGTACACGTTAAGTAAGGGGGAGCTTGAAACGATCCGTCGGATCATCGAACAAGGTATTGCCGTGGATGAAGAGGAGGACCGGTTGTATGGTGACCGTCGTGGTGATGAGCTACCACCGGAGTTGAACACGCAGGAGAAGATCCGCAGGAAGATCAAAGAAATCGAGGAGATGGAGGGGAAACCGTTGAAACAGGCTGCAAAGAAGATACTACGTCAGCATCTCGGTGGTAGTCAACAGCAGAAGACGCAGGTCATTGGGAAAATCAAGAACGCTGAACAGAAGCTCATGATGAGTGGTCAGAAGGTGGTTAGTTTAAGTGACCCTGAGGCACGGTTCATGGTGAATAAGAAGAAACGGATAGAACTTTCGTATAATCCTCAGATCACGGTGGATCATGGCTCTGGGATCATTGTTGCTAATGATGTCACGCAGGACTGCATTGATCGTGAACAACAACAACCGCAGATGGAGAAAACAGAGGAAAACCTTGGAGAACTCCCCAAGGGTCTAAAGATGAGTTGGGATAATGGGTACTATAGCGGTCAAAACCTGCACTATTTGGAGGAGAAAGGGGTTGATGGATACATTCCAGACGGTGAACAAGCTACTGCGATGAAAGGAAAACAGGTGCCTGATGACCCGTACGCCAAAGATCAGTTCATCTACGATGAGACGCAGGATTGCTTCATCTGCCCTCAGGGCAGAATGCTCACCAGAAAAGGCGAGTACATCCACAACGGTAAACCGGTGTATGCGTATTATGGTGCACCCTGCGAAAGCTGCCTTGTCAGAGCAGTATGCGCTGGTGAAAACCGATGGAAGATGATCACCAGTTACGGGTTTGAAGGTGAACGACAACGGATGGCTGTAAAAATGCGGTCAGAAGAAGGGAAAGAAGAGTACAGGAAACGAAGTGAAACTGTCGAATGGCCGTTCGGTGACATCAAGCAGAACTTTGGGTTACGGGAGTTTCTCACCCGAGGACTTCAAGGAGTGAGAACTGAACATAACCTGGTATGTATCGGTCATAATCTGAAAATACTTTGGAAGAAGTTGGATGGAAAGATTGCGATGTTGGAAAAAAAGAAAGACATGAGAGTAATTTTATCATCAAATACGAGTAGTGTCTTAGATATCTGTTCAAAGTGTATCAAAAAAATCCCGCAAAAGTTGAATTGTTAGACGGCCTCTTGAATCATACAAAACATGAGTCTTAAAACCGTATTACTGCTTCTTCGATACATGAATTGTAATGATTGATTTTATAAAGCGATTGATGTTCATGGATTTGTTAGTGATGGGGTGACGTAATGTCAACTTTTGGAGAACGTGTCAAAAAAGCATGGAAAAATATTAACGAGATAAAACCGAAAAACGAAAACAAACAGGTTAAAAAATGAGTTAAAACAGCATCAATGCCTGTGTTTCTAAACATATGTTTTTAAAGAAGCAATTGTTTTAAAATAATCTTAAGACGAGGAAAATGATATGAAAAAAGGTTCTCTCATTCAGGCGCGATGGCTCAATGAGCGCCCCTTTGCCTGTGGGAATCCAGGTTGTAACGAATCTTTTCGTACCGAAAATGAACGTAATAGGCATAGGACAATTTGTCCCTACCGACCAAAATCGAATGATCGAATTTTTATTTAAATGTGAGTTAGAACCGTGTCAATGCTCCTGTGGTTTCTTAGGATAATGTTTGCTTCTAAAATTTTTACCATTTTTCTTCCTAAAAAAGAGATGTGGGCGATATAATCGTCCTTGTTGTTTCCCTTATCTCAATTCCTTAGAGTTTTTTTCTGAGAGTTTATGTCACTCATAGACTCTGGAACGAAGGACTTGATTGCATGGTTTGAAGTCGCTTGCATGGCCAACGGTCGTTTTCTTTGCCCGTTGCTGTTCTTTGCTTCCCTGTGTCCTTTCCGAACGTTGTCGGATGATAGTAGTATGCAGTAGGCAGTATATATCATTGCGCACAAAGGCATATAAATGTGTAGTGTTATTACATGTTTGTGTAAAATATGGAGAAAAGATTGCGAATGAATAATTCAGTAGCACTTCTCAACTCAGAGGTAAAGAAATGATTCTCAAGAAAACATGTGAGATGTGTAACAATAAATTTCA
>CAZGIV010000034.1:0-15793 GCA_964526175.1 uncultured Thermoplasmatales archaeon
GCGACTGTTATGGCAACCATTAAAATGACACCAATAACAGCGGATACTGCGCGGTCATCTGCTTCTATAAATTTTCTATTTGCTTTCATTTTACCCATTCTCTCCTAGCTTTTTTCAAAGCTGTTTTTTATTGGAAGATGCATATGATACTTGGTATAAAAACTTTTTGAAACACAGATGCGTCATGAACCCTCTCCTTACCCTTCATCTGTTGTCTTTCAAATCGTTTTTCATTTTTATCTCTCCAAACCAAGTATGCTCATGCATACCAACTCTTAGCACCTGTTTTCCTAATCACCCTATATAAATTCTCGTAGGAAGAATGCGCAAACCGTCAAATCACAACACAGTAAAACAACACACACCACCGCAGTTAAAAAATAAAAAAAATCAATAAAAAAGTAACAAAACCCTTCACTACAACGTTCATCATCCCTGTTCTACATAGCACAACAAACGACAAACAACAGACAGACTGATTCATCAGCAAGCAACGAAACGTTTATTAGAAATTAGTTATTTACATATTTGAGAACAACTTAGGATGCAAACGATAGAAAATACTTCGCGTAGGGAGTAGACCACGCAAAAAAAGGGATGGGACCCACATGATCTACCAACAAAAAAATAAGAGAGGGATGTACAACACACAAATACTTCTTCTACCAATTATGGACGCACTCTTCGTAAAAAAACCGATTCCGATAAAATCATCACAAGACAATACACTAGATTTTCATCTTGACATGATTAAAAAAATAGATGCTCTTTTACAAAAACATGATAAGGAAACACCCATCGACGAACCAACTCCTATGAAGACGGCATCCTCCGTACCTCAACAAGTCCCGATCGAAGTCCGACCATCACTAGAAAGAAGACCCGGACATATCGAACCCGAATTTCCGCACATGCAAGAAATATCCTTCCCGAAAAGCGGAATCCTCCCTGAAGAATTCAAAACAGATTCCTCCCTTGATATAGAACCAGAATTCAAATTCATCACCAGCCTTGATTCAATAGAGAACACCCAGCACATCAGACCACAGCATCATGAACGCATCGAAATCATTGACCTGAGTAAGTTCATAAACGACGATATCACCTCGCATCTCGACATGCCCATCACCATCGCTGATCTTCATACCCAACAGAAGCTTCAAATAAAAAAACAAGCAAAAGACCACATGCAGCATTTCACAATCCAAGATCCACAATTACTAAATCAAAAAGAATCTCAGGAAGTTTTCATGAGCGCAGGGAAACAAAACGAGGAAATCGAAAAGAAAAAACAAATCTATTACCACACCAGCTCAGAAACCAAAAAAAATAATTTCAAACAAGCCTATGTCCCAGAGAACTTTGAGGAACGTTTACAGATGCTCCAGAAAAAACTACAACAAGAACAAAAACAAGAAAATTCACAAAAACAAAACGAAAAAGAGAAACAGCAAAAGCAAAAACAAGAATCAAACGAAAACCAAAAAAAACAACTTGAAAAAGAGGAACAACAAAGACGAAAATTAGAGCAAAAACTAATAAAACAACTCGAAAAAGTAGAACAGAAAAAACACAAACTTGAGGAGAAAATAAAAATACAAGCTGAAAGAGAAAAGGAGAAATTCTTAAAACATGAATCACAAAAAGTAGAATCAAAAGAAAAAAATTTGAACGAGGAAAAAAAAGAACCGGAAGAAAAGGAGCCCCCCGTCTCTTTAGCCTTTACGAAAAAACAACTCATGGAACAACGACGGCTTGAGCGCCTTGCAGCACGACAAGCAATATTTGAGGAGCGCCTTAAACTAAAGAAAGAAAAAAGATTGCTTAAAGAACAGAAGAAACACCTTGAACTCAAAAGATCGGATTCAATCGAGAAATATACGCCAGAGCCAATGGAACTTGATTCAGATATTAAAAAAATACTTCAAATCACAGATGAACTCCTCGGGGAATTACCTGAGGATGTTATAAACCGATTCATGCGGTCAGATGAATATGATCTCTATGAAAACATCATCAATAAATATAAGATTCGGTGAAATCTATGAGCTGGATTGAAAAAACAAAAAAAAAAGCCCATGATGAAGAATCATCGATTATCTCCCTGAAAAAGAACGTAGCATCGCCAAAAGACGCCCAGGGGGGATCGGCCGTTACCGAAACAATTTTACAAACCGCTGAAACCATCCAAATCCCCAAACCGGAACCGCCAAAACCACAACGTATTCGGAACATCCTTGGTAATGGTGATCGGAATAAAACAAACTCGAAACAAGCAGTAGCTAAGACAGTGAATAAATCATTGACGAAACCGCCACAAAAAAAGACAGAGACAGAGACAGAGACTGAGATTGATAAGGTTATCCAGAAAAGCTCAAAGCATATCGACGTGTTAGAAAAACAAACAGGGTTCGGATGGAAAAAACAAGGATCAAAACGTATTATCTATGATCGAGTACGTCATGATACCAGATACGAAGTCAACGAGCCGAAAGTCAGCGACCAAGAGGAGAAGACCATAAAGGAGCTTGCTTACCTGTTCAAGATGGTTGCAGATATCGATACTTACGGCATGCCGCAAAAAGATAAAGAAAAATTCCTAGAAAACACCCTGGAGCGGATAATTATTGATAATCAGATCGTGTTCGAGGACGACTCAAGGGATGTGATCTTTTATCATATTTTCCGAGATTTCCTTGGGTTCGGACGCATCGATATCCTTATGCATGATGAGGGTATCGAGGATATCTCCTGTGACGGTCCCGATACTCCTATCTTCATTCACCACCGGAAATACGAGGCGATTGAGACGAACATCTTCTTCGATTCAGCGGAAGAACTCGACTCGTTTCTCATGAGACTTTGTCAGATATCAGGAAAACAGATCTCGATTTTTTCACCGATTGTCGACGGGAAACTTCCGGACGGTTCACGTTTACAGGCGACCCTTGCACGCACTGTCACAAACGGATCAACGTTTACGATCCGGAAATTCAAAGAAATACCACTCACTCCCATTGATTTGATTGATTCAAACTCGATGTCCACGGAGATGGCTGCCTATTTCTGGATGGCAATCGAAGATGGTGCCTCCATCCTGTTCAGTGGGGGGACTGCGAGCGGTAAAACAACTGCGCTCAATGCACTTATGTTATTTATACCAACGTCGCATAAAATCATTTCTATCGAGGATACCCGAGAGGTGAGTATTCCACATAGGAACTGGATCGCAGGCACGACCAGACGAGGATTCTCTGCAAGCGATGAGAACAAGACCGGCAAGGACATTGACATGTTCGACCTTATCCGTGCCGCATTGCGGCAACGACCGCGTGTCATCATTGTTGGTGAGGTCCGAGGAAAAGAAGCTTACAGCCTGTTCCAGGCGATGGCGACCGGTCACACTGCGTATGCGACCGTGCATGCAAGCTCAATCCATACCCTTATTCAGCGTCTTGAAAACCCACCAATCGAACTACCACGAGCGCTTTTAACCTCCTTGGATATCATTGTGTTTCAAAACGCAGTCGATATCGGAGGAAACATGGTCCGGCGTATGACCAGCGTCTCCGAAATCATCAAACTTGATCCGGACACGAATCAGTTAATATTTATGGCACCGTACACGTGGGTCTCAAAGACAGACGACCGATTTGAAAGCTCAGGTTCTAGTAAAATCCTAACCCGCATCAAACAGCAGCACGATTGGAATGATGAGCAACTCCAGCAGGAGCTTAGTAATAAGATTTTGGTCCTTGAATGGATGCGTAAGCAAAATGTACGCAGTTACACAAAATTCGGACGTATTATTGCAGAGTACAAGAAATTCCCTGAAAAAATCCTTAGCATTGCAAAGAGGGGCCTCGAAAAATGAAATCGACAAAATATACACGGTTTTGTCGACATATGTTTGCAAATCTTTTTGATAAGTTAAACATTGGTGAGACAAATCGAAACAACATTCTCGAGAAAGCAAACATCCTTATGGTCAAAAAGGAATATTATGCTATGGTCCTGATGAATATATTCCTCGGATTTATCTTCTCATTTTCTTCCACACTGATTCTGTACCTCATTCTCCCAAACGAAATCACTTTCCTGCTTACGGTAGTTCTCACCATACTTGTTCCTGTCTCTATTTTGTTTGCGTACCTGCGACTCCCTTCATCAAAAGCTAAAGCAAGGGAGAAAAATATCGATCGTCATCTTCCTTATGTCGCTAATTTCGTTAACACTATGTCGGTTGCGGGGATTTCACCATCAGAGATCTTCGGCACCCTCGCCGGAATTAAATTATACGGAGAGGTGCAAAAAGAAGCGAAAAAAATAACCACAGAAATCGAGCTGATGGGTGTCGATGCGATCACCGCACTGAAACATGCGATTAGAATCTCTCCTTCGAGGAAATTCAAGGATTTCCTGCAGGGAATCGTGGAAGTCCTCCAGTCCGGTAGCGCTCTTGCCCCCTACTTCGAGCGATGCGTGGATCAATATATGTTCGATGATTTAAACGAACGAAAAAAGGGTCTTGATTCACTCGCCATAATGGCAGAAAGCTTTGTCACAACCGTCATCGCCTTCCCCCTGTTTCTCGTGATCATACTAACGGTCATGGGACTTACCAGCGGCGGAATCCAATTTGATTTTCTATATATTATCTCACTGTTTATCCTTCCACTTGCATATGTGGGGTTTTATGTGATGATGAAATCAGGGATGGGTGAGGCTGTATAAAACGAGTAAGTATTGTTAAAAAATACGATGTCGATCGAAGATATGGACGAGATAAAATTAATGATATCCTCATCGCAGCATCCATCGCCATCGCAACGATATTCTTCGTACTTGGGTTCTTTGCTCTCATCGGGTCACCATTGATCTTGCAAGGTCTTCTTCTCCCCATTGATTACCTCGTGTTAGGCACACTAGGAGCCATTGGACCAATTGGGTTCTATGCACATAAAAAAGAAAAACAGAAACGAGAAATCATTGATAAACTCCCTGATTTCCTCCGAGATATCGCGAATTCATCAGCATCAGGGATGAATATTTTTGACTCTATGCGATCCGCCTCTGAAGGGGATTATGGGGGGCTAACCATAGAACTTAAAATGATGGTCGCACAACTTTCCTGGGGCATCTCCATCGACGAGGCGCTGACGAACTTCGGCAAACGTATCAACAACAAAGAAGTCAAACGGCTCGCAATAACAATCAACAAGGCCCTTGAGATCGGGGGAAACACCGCTTCGGTGTTCAATGCTGCGGCTAAAGAACTTGATCAGATCAGACGTGTAGAACAACAGCGCAGGAATGAGATGTCGATGTACAGCATTGTGATCTTAATTAGTTTCTTTGTGTTCCTCGCCGTGATTTTGA
This sequence comes from uncultured Thermoplasmatales archaeon, assembly GCA_964526175.1. Classification (GTDB taxonomy): domain Archaea; phylum Thermoplasmatota; class E2; order DHVEG-1; family DHVEG-1; genus SM1-50. The sequence goes on from CAZGIV010000034.1 coordinate 5,380, forward strand.
TTATTAACGGGACCATCTTCCAGGCAATCTATGACCTGCAAGGGAAGATGGCTGGGAAAGCCATCGGGAACCTCCAAATCTCAGATATTAACCCCCTTGAGGTGAAAACGATGTTCTTTTCATTTTTATTCGTACAAAGCCTCGGTGGTGGCCTCCTTGGTGGATTTATGATGGAGGGAAAAATCATTGGAGGGATTAGACAGGCATTCATCCTAATCCTTGTCTCATTTATCACTTTTAGAATCCTCTTTTAAAATGTCACATCTGATAAAATAGCACAAAACCATTACCTAGACCAAGATAACAAAAAAAGTACATATACGTCGGAGAGAAAACAGGTAGTTATGGTACTAAGTGCATTGAACTTGATGTGGAGGGGAGCTAATTAATGAAAAATCCACGAAGTAATTAAGCAGCTTCTGAGATCGTCGGTGAAATCCTCCTCTTAGCAATCGCGGTCACCTCCGTTTCAAATAATATAACTTCAAGTATTATCGACACCAGGACCTACGGACACGCCCCATGTCACCATCAATGGGAAAATGGAAACAGGACGACACAACAAGAGATACTCAATCATGTTCAACATCCTGGAATATTCGAAAAACTTCCTCTCTAATTGTCTCTTCAGATATCACAATAGAAGAAAAAAATCATTTGAGGATCTTTCATTTGATTTCTGATTGAACTGCTTTATTCAGATTTTCAAAATGAGCGTTTTCTTAGAAATGTTCGTAGCAACTGCAGCATGATACGTATTCATTTTTTTTTTTATTCGATAATTATCCGTTATATCAATCGAGCTACTTGACCCAACCAGGACCAATCTGAGCTTGAATTTCAATAATTTTAAAAATGATACTCACCTTGAAATCTGAGGATGGATCAGATAGAAAATACATCGTTACAGCCTGCCCCGTATCGTTCAGAAGACATTGAGGAGGATGCCCTTCTTCGTTGAGACCTGCGTCTATCAATGAATGATTAATAAAAATAAACCAGGCATTCGAAAAAGGTGTCGTAATAGTCATAGACTCAACATCGGAAAACGTGATATTTTTCGATATACCAACAAACTCAGTTTGTATGGGCGAAGTTCCAAAACCAGACATCATATTTTTTTGCGCAACACTAGAGATATTTATAACATCAAATGAAATCGTTGTCGTATTCTGAGTTTCATTAAAATTGACTGAAAAACTAGGTCGCACCAGCATCGAATTCCCCTGGATCTGACTCACGATCATCGCACCAGCTTCGTAGCTATACGATTGATCAAGGTAATATGCATTAGTTGATGAATAGGTAATTCTGCCTATTGGGAATATGGATGTACTGTTAATTGTCACCGAGGATGAATTATCAAAAATTTGCAAGGTACCAAAAGCTTTGCTTGAGACGAAGACGGGTAATTCTCTATTCCCGAGCGTCACAAACGATGCAATCGGAATACCTTTCTTGGCAATCGCGGCTTGATAATCAATAACCGACGTAAGTGATGCCATTTGCTCTTCTACTTTGTCCATATGCTCAGCTTCACGTTGCTCCATAATGTTTGGGATATAGACTACTTGAATGATAGAAATAACCGTAACAGCAAGACCAACAAGCAATATGGCAGTTACAATACCGACCACAGCACTATCAGTTGTTTTCTTTTTGATTCGTTTCATTTTCATACTCCTACTCACCACACTCATTTTTTTTTATTTTATCTCATTCATATAACCCTTGTTGAAACACTATTGATAATAGTATTGTATTTTTAATTGGATCCACCACTCTGGCTTGAATATATTTATCAGTGATATCTATACCTTTAAAACTAAATTGTACGGTTTCACTGAAATCCCATTTGTCAGGATTTATATCAGTGCTTGAAGTAAATAATTTCCATACATTATCTGTATGGTTTAATATCTCACGAATGCTCCTCTGATACGTAGTAGTTCCTATCGTTATGATTATATTTGTCGTTCCTTCGAGAGATTCTCCCCCGTCGTTTTTGATGTTTATGACCGTGTTTGCTTTATCGATCGTTCCAGTGAGACTCACGAGAGGACCAGATTCATGAAAAGAAAACGAAGTAACAAAAAAATTGAGGACAGCAAATAATGAAATGGCGATTCCTAATAAAAGAACAACACCAATAACTTCAGATACTGCATGATTCACATTCTTATTCTTTACCATAGCATCCCAATATTTTTTCATCATTGTATCACTATGATATTTATTAATATATAGGTGAAAAAGGTTGGACACTTGAAAAATACGGCCCTATCTATGCAGAGTTTCATATTTATCGAATACAGAATTCTCGATGCCAGATCGATAGTCGTATCTTATCTAGTACAATCCACGTGATCCCGGATCCGTAAGAAACTTCTTTTTATTATTCCTTTGCTGATGAATCTTTCCGCTTCTTTTCCATCCATTCATCCTTCCAAAAAATTAAAGAAAGAGAAGTGATTACCCCAGCTACATACAACCGAGATACTCTGCCCCGGTGGTGTAGCGGCCTATCATGAAGCCCTGTCGAGGCTTCGACTTGGGTTCAAATCCCAGCCGGGGCGTTTGCCTTTTTTTTATGAAACGAGGAATATCAACATCTTGGTAATAATCGTATATTCAGCTAGCTGGTTGTTCGCATCATCAAACGCGTATGCTTTTATCCCGTACAATCCAAGAGGTACCAGCAGGTTAACGGAGCAGCCATCAGAGAGATTTGTATCAGTGAAGTTATACTCTTTTTTGAGGAATGCCTGTGTCGCTACGAATTTCACAGACGCAGCATCGCTAGTGACACCAGGGAGAACGACATAGAGCGTACTATTACTTACGGCAATAGAAAGACCAAGGCTGACCAATAATCGGACCGGTCCAATCTTTGGGTTGTTGAACCAGTAGATGTATCCGGTGTCATACAGCCCATGATCGGGGCACAGGACCGTCCTTCGCTCCTCAATACTATTTCCTGCCTTGTCCCATACCTCTACATGAATATCATAAGTCTCACCAAGATCTGCGGTAAAGTTCCAATTAAACCAGACCTGTGATTCACCATTGAAAACAGTGTCATAAATGGTCTCTTCATTAACGTTTATTTTCACCCGGTCAACCCCGGAGCCTGAGGTATATTCCGTCGTACTACCGTTAATGATCGCACTCCCTGGTGGGATGATATACGACGGTTTATACAGCGTGATCATCGGTGTTGTGGTATCAATTTTGATTCCCTCAATACTATGATGTGGGAACTCCTCATTGATTGAATCATTGGACCAATATTCAATAAAGTTATTAGGTCGTTCTGATGAAATCATCGGCGGGGAGTCAGGATCATAAACCTCCACCCCAAACCCATTTATATTATAATACGTGGTGATATTTTCCGGGTCGCTATCAACATCAGAGACGGTAAAGGTAGCGACGACCGGGGTGACGTACCAGTTGTTATTCCCATTCGGCGCTGCTGGGTCTAACGTGATTTCTGTTACTGGTGCATAGATATCGTTTCCGGTCAACGCAGAGATGTTCCATTTGTCAAGAACCGGGGTGTTTTGTGCTGAGGATCGAGTAAATGCCCCTCGTAACCGAACCGCTGATGCGTTAATATCGGAGATGTTCTGAGCATTCTGAACGTTTGGCTTAAGAACCATGGTTCCGCTTTGATCCATGATGTCAAAGGTGATTGTACTTGCTGGTGGAATGGTATCAACAAAAAAGAACTCTCGCCATTCACGGAACATCGCTGGCTGGATAACAACCGACATCAGCTGTGCCTCTGTTATGAGTTCTTCTTCAGTACCAACATTAAAGCTGATATTCGAGGAACCAATGGTCTGTGCGGAACTCCACACATATTGAAAAACATCTGCATAGAGACTTACAAGATCCCGCTCATCTTCCCAGGTGACAAAAACCCTTCCGGCCCCCACGGCGATATCATTCCAATCGACATTCTGTGAGGAGCCATCGGAAAGCTCCTGTCGGTTTGTCATAACCGTTCCATTGGAAGCAATCATGCGTCCATAGATATCTTGATTACCTACGACAATACCGTTATACGATACGAAGAACATCGTGTCAAAATACGGAACAGAACCCGTACGAATAAAACTCGTCCCGAGTTCGATGATAAAATTGTTTTTTATGAGAGCACCGGTTTTGTTCAAGATTTTTCCCCAGATATTCCCATCGTAGCTATCTCGAATAGACGGATCTGAACTGACATCGCCATCATTCCAGGTGATTAAATATCGTCCTACCTTGGAGTTGTACGATACGGCAGGGTAGATATAATCAACGGTATCACTACCGATCGCAATGGTGATCCGGGACCCAAGACGGTTTCCATTAGAGTCATAACGATATGCGTACAAGCTGAACGGACCAAGTGTGGGACTTGGGCCATCCTCATACACAATAAAGAAATGTCCTTCATTATCAGAACACAACCAGGGGTCTCCCTGATAGTTCCCTTCATAAGCAATCGGAAAATCAGCTCCAATAGGATACCCTAACGAGTTATACAATCTGCCTCGAACATCATAATCATCCACACCATATCGTTCATCTGCCCAGACGACAAGAAACCGGTTACTTGCACTATCATAAGCGACCTGTGGGTCATATTGACCACCAGTTGCGGTGCATATCGGAAAACGCATTTTCACTGTCCCGTTTGGGTACAGCAATACACCTTGAATATCGGCCTCATAGCGGTGCAGTGGTTGATTCGCAGGGTTTTCCTCCCATGCCACAAAGAAATTCCCTGCACCGAACGCGTTACATGGGTTTTCCGCATGGTAGGTATCGACTCCTGGTTCAGAGACATCAATGTCGGTATTATTATCTGGAATTGGGTTACCACCATCTTTATCATAGGTCCGTCCGTGAATCACACAGGGAATTGTCCGCTCATAGTGGGGGAGAGGGATGTTGATGTCCTCTGGTCCGAGCCGTTCTTCCCAGGTGACAAGAAATCGATCTGTCCCATAGATGACATTGGGATCCCATGCACCCTCTGATGCTGCTTTGAAAGAAACCATAGTATCAGGGTGTGTTCGATCCCCCCATGAAAATATCGAGGAAAAACTACTTTGATCAGTCGCAGTTGGATTCCCATAAAACATGTAGATGGTGGTTTGTCCTAACGGCAATGTTGGTATTTTCACTAAAACTTCGCAGGAGACGCTATTTACTGTGTTAAATTTATAGTAGGGAAGCTGCGCACCGGTCAGATTGGTAAAACGAAGATCATCAAAATCTAGTTGCATGTCCGCGTCATAGAGGACTGTGATATTGATGTCATAGTCATGAAACGTTTCTTGTCCACTGTTAAAAACAAAGATTGGTTTCATTCGTGTAAAGGTTGGGTCTGTCCATGCTGGAAAGGTATTTTCCATGGAAACCGTCCCAATGATCGTATTAAGAATAATATGGTTTGAGAACGTCATGTCAATTTTACTTCCGTTCAGAAACTCATCTTGCCAGATCACCACTGATCCAGCTCTCGACACAACAGAGGTGCTGTGTAGCTCTGTCGTAGTGAGTGTTCCCCTGGTTTGTAGCATACCTTGTCCTACTGTAGCGATGGTCAGCAGTAGCATCGCAAGGACACTGAGACCGATTTTGGTTTTTTTCTCCCCCATAGTAATTACCTAACCCCAGGGTACCGAGTACCACTGGCTGTTCCACAGAACCTGCAATGTCCAGTCCCCCGGAATCGGTTCATCACCAAGAATCCAGATCCGGGCAAGAGTCCCATTTACGGAATACCATTGGATGGTTCGAGTGATCTCGATGAAATGATCCCCTGTCAGTCTAAATCCATACTGGTAATTTCCGGTGTGTTGCGGATCGTATCCGACTTCTAGGCTGAATTGTTCTCCTAAGGGTTGTCCAAAGGTATAGACCGTGAAATGCCCGGTGTCTCCTAACTCCCAGGAAAGCTGGAGTCGACGCGTCGCGTTAATGGAGACATTCCCATGAATGTTAAATGTTTGACTTGCCGTATCAACAAAGGTCACCGCGACTGCTTTGTTAAACTGGAGTTCAACTGAACCTGATTGTCCAACATCGATATCTGCACTTACCGTAAAAATCTCCCCTGCAAGGTTCACTCCGATATCGACATCGGTAAGTCGAAGGAGTTTACCGGACCACTCGAAATTCGTAATTTGTCCATTGATGTAATCCCAAGAGATAATATAATGATCATCGGTTTGAATACCAAAGCCGATATGGAATAATTCATCGCCATTATCAACGACAGAAATCGTGTTATGGAACATCTGGCCCCCTGCTGTGATCAGACCAAGTTCTGTATGGGTATTTGTTTGTGTCGGTAACTGCCAGTAGAATTCAAGATAGTTATTGTTAAATTCAAGGGTATCATCAAGAATCCATCCATCATGTGCGATGGAGAACGAAAGGGATGGATCTCCTGTTCCTGCATCTCTGGTAAGAATAACCTGTCCCGTTCGTTGCTGTCTGTTGACTGCCCAGGAGAGTTCGAGATGGCTATTCCGAAGTTCAAGTGTTTTGGTAAAGGTCCAGTTCTTATATTGGATGCTTGTTGAGAGCGTCATCATACTTTCAGAGTCTCTGGTGATATTAAATAATCCAGTTCCATTGACCAGATCGATTTTCCATTTCATTTGTAAGAAATTATTTTTCAACTCGAATGATTTGGTGACGACCATGTCCTTATGCTGAATGGAGACATTCAACGTGCGAGCCTCGTCAAGTCCTCTCATAAGGGTGATATTCCCGGTTCCGTTCAGAAGGTTTACTTCACTTTCAAATCTGAGTTTCCTTGGGAAATTTTCTAAAGAGATAAATGGCTGGTCGTTTCCAAAGAACGACAGCGCGAGGCGTTCGACATCTTGTGACATGTCCAGATCAGCAAAGCTTGACGCAGCAAGATCACCAAGCGTACCAAGCTGAAGACCCCATGAGGCGTGGACCCGTTCTGGTAGACCTCGTACCATAAACGAGACAAGGTTACCATTTTGTATCGAATCTAACGAATAGGAAATATTGTACGGGCGGTCGCTTTCATAGAGGAATTCACGTGATCCGAGAATCGTTAGATCAAAGGCCATGTAGCTCGGTAAGGGATCAAGCAGGAGACTTTGGATGATGTCATCAAGAACTCCCCCTTCAGCGCGTAGCGAAATTTTCGTTTGAACACCAGCACTTCTTCCAAACTCATAACTGATCTTTGCTTCACGTGGTATCGACGTAATCGTTAGTTCAGTTGCTGGCTCGAAATCAATCGAGTAGGTACGTTGGAAAATCTCATTTCCCGTGCTATCAACAGTAAGATAATTGGTAAAAAACGTAAGTTTTGATCCGCTTTCAATAGTCTCTGGCTTGATGGATAACCGGAAGATGCGAGGATCACTGATATTCGTTCTGCCGACATAAAATGTGGTGTTGACATGATTTGGTGCTCCTTGCCCTGTTTGTGATTGATACCCTATTTTTGTGCTGAAATAGGGGTTATTATCTTCAGTGGGTTGTCCGCCATCAAGCATGACAAATGGAAATCGTAACTCGACAGAGACTTCGTACTCTTTTGAGGTGTCACAGGTTGTTACAATATTACATTGAGACTCAATGACTTTCTCGGTGTTATTCATGATTTTCGTGCGAATAAACCGTAAATCAACATTCGTATCATCGGTACTTTGCGTAGAAACACTGAACTGTTTTGATTCACCGGTGTTTAACATCGATGCGAAGTCAGTCATTCCAAGTTCTAAGGGTGTCGTGATGGTCTCCCCGTTATCATATTTGGTATTGACCCAGACGCCGAAATCCTCCCGACCGACTTTCAGATACAACACTTTTATAGAATCGGAAGCAAGTTGGTAATCGGTCTCATTGTACGCAGACGCAGTAATGGTGTATAACCCGGAGGTCAGACTCAAATCTGCTCCTAATCCATCCAATGTTCGGTAATCCCATCGGACGGTCTCATAGCCTGTTACCGCGCGTTTTGCCACAAATTTGACATGGTGAACATCATTATACACGGTCTTGAGGTTGATGCTTCGACCAATCACAACCGCATATCCTAGTCCTAGGATACTAACCAAGGTCATTTTAATTGGTTGGGTTTTAAATAAATATAAGTATCCTGCCGTTGGTGATACAATGTTTATCGATGGGTCACCATTTGCATTGGTTGTGGTAGTGTATTGCTGGTGATTTTCCGATGTGATGATAGGATTTGTTTGTTTTTCAGCGGTGTATCCAATAGCTCCTATCGAAACAATAGGAGAGCATACTAAACTTATTACAATTAACAATACTATATTTTTTTTCAACACTATTCACCTCTTCATGTTTTGGTATTATCCCCCCATCTTCAATATGGGTTTTTTCTATATAACGATATTGCGTCTTATATATAAATGGTACTACGATAAAGTGATATATAATCTTTATTGCAGAAATGAAAAAAATCTATAGGAAATGTTTAATTTTTCATTCTTATTTTCTTGGATTGTATTTCCAATGGTATAATGTAATATATATATTATCTGTTGAGGCGATTAAAATATTGAAAGATAACCTTATATATAAGAACGACTATATATTTTAATTAGGTGAATAATATGAAGAATAATGCGAAGAAGTTTTTAAAGGCTGGTCTAGTCTTGTGTATCGCAGTCTTATTTGTCGGGACGTCCGCTGCTGCGATAGCAAATGCCCCAGAAAAAATATCAATAGCCTCATCAAAACAGACAACAACGCCATCTGGCCCAACCCGTGATGAAACTGAGTTAAAATATTACGACGAAGCTGGTCTTTCTACCGTTATTGGTATCCAAGGTGGTACTGGACCATACATCTGGAAAACCGCTATTCGACTTACCCAAGATGAGATGGCAGCGTATATGGATTGGACTATGACAAAAGTTAATGTCGCAATGACCGCTGATAATGGTGTGCCATCAATTGATGTTAGAATTTATGTATATGATAAAGGAACCGCAACACATCCAGGAGCCATAATAGTAAATGATACAACCTATACATTAGATATTACTGGTGTAACTACAATTGATCTTGTGACCCCAGTAGACCTAGCGGGTCATGATGAACTATGGGTTGCCGTAGAATGGACTCAATACGAACCAGGTCCTGGCGCGTATTATGCCTGGTTAGACACTCTCACCGGCCCACATGTTGCTCAAAAGGGTGACTGGTATTACTTAAATAGTGCATGGGGAGAAATCTACACTGGTGGAGTTGACTATGATGGGAACTGGGGTATCGGCGCAATCGTCGAAGGCCAAGGTTTAGCGGAATTATCAATTGGAAATATAAAAGGACCTATCGGGATAAAAGCTGATGTGCAAAACACTGGTGCAGTTGATGCAACCAATGTCGAGTGGTCAATCGCCGTAACCGGTGGTCTCCTTAAGATGGTAAACGCATCTGCAACCGGAACAGCTGCAACACTTACAGCCGGTGGATCAACACCAGCAAGCGTTGGTATGTTTTTCGGGTTCGGTAAAATAAACATCGTGATAACCGCAACAGCACAGAACGCTATTGCAGTGTCCGCATCAAAATCAGCATTTTTACTCGGACCGTTGGTTGTTGGAATTAAGTAAAACCACTTAATTCTCTCTTTTTTTTCTTTTTATTAAAAAAAATTTTTACTGTTTAGATAACGCTATTTTTGCAAACTTGAAAAATTTTTTTCCGTGTTCTTTTTATTTTTGTTTCGGTAATGGAACCGTGTTTTTAGCAGGAACCTGAATCTTGCGGATAATAGATGCTTTACAAGCATGGCACACACCCTGAGCGACTTCACTCATGTGTAAGAGTTGTTTTCCACAGGCCCAGCAAAAGAACATATCATCCTCTTTTAATTCCTTCATCACCTGTTTACATTGGAAGCAGATACGTTGCGCGATTTCATCAATAGCTTCGAGTTGCTTCCCGCAGGACCAACAGAAATATTTTTGATTTCGCTCCATCTCATCTAAACTTTCCAGTTTCATACGCACCCATTCCAAAATGGTTCTTCTACCTTATGAATCGAATGCTGTTTCGTATATATACGATTTTCTTTTCTTCACGTGCTATTATCTTTTACGGATCCCGTCCTCGGTGATATACCCGGTGACATAGTTCTGTGGTGTCAGATCAAAGGCAGGATTTTTAACAGACACCCACTCTGGCATGATCGTGTTCCCATGAATCTCAGTTACCTCCTGCCGTCCCCGTTCTTCGATGACAATCTGTGAACCATCTGCTAAATGTGGATCAAAGGTACTCGCGGGTGCTGCGACATAAAACGGAATGTTGTTTTCCTTTGCACACACTGCTTTCTCATAGGTCCCTATCTTGTTGGCGAAATCACCGTTTTTTGCTATCCTGTCCG
>CAZGIV010000035.1:0-15590 GCA_964526175.1 uncultured Thermoplasmatales archaeon
ATAAAATTTTATATACCATGAATCCGTTTGATTTTGGGGGAAATTTATCCAGATTCTACAGAAAGACCCAATGGAGATGAGTTTTTCAGAACACAACGAACAATGGACTCATTACTTACAGAAGAAAACCTCCCTAATTCGGTCGCGTATCGTGGAAAACAGATCAACTACATCAAAGCAGAATAAGATTGTTGCTTGGTGCCGCCTATCGATTTCTTGCTGCAGAAATGTCGAGCCTTAATCACAAGAAAAGAACAGAAATCAAAAGATCTATTTGACTTGACATTCTTATAAACAAGGGTATTATTGCAGATAAACGTTTGATTGATAAAAAATTTACAGGCTACAAGGAACGTTTTGACATGGATTATTTTACTCGTGCCATACATGATATATCTGGTGTTTGGACGAGAGATTTACAAGATGTACTACTGCGAGGTAATATTCCAGATATCAATAGCACAGCATCTTTGGTCCGTGAGAAATTGTTTTGAAAGTTAGTTAAAAAATAAAAACCAAAAACAGAGAAATAAGAATCTATTATGGTTATTTCTTTACGAATAAATCCTTAGAAAACGAATCTTTTTTAGCAACAGAATGGAGGAAAAAAACCAGGGGGACTTTACGTGCGCACTCCGATCACAATGAATAGTAGCTTCAACCCATGAGCGGTCTGCGTCACCGGTGTACCCCCCGCTTGCACTGTGACGCTGATCTCCAGACGACCCAGCCCCAAGGGAATCCGATCGGTGGTGACCGTAGTCCCTGATTGCATCAACAAGGTAGTAAGAGTCCCAGAGGAACGAAGATCGATGCGCTTAAGGATCCCTCCCGTGACAACGATACTCCAATTGACCAACTTCGCATCGTGATCCCCGATGTTCTTGATATCCACAGAGATCTTATTGAATCTTCCTTTAATGTTCCCAATCACCAACCGAGGGGCTCCTCCGAGTTCAGTAGGAGTATTCGATTGCGTCGTACCAGGGTTCGGTACAAATGTTGGGAGGTTGTCACGGAACTGAACATACCCTAACCAATATAACCCACCTAGCAGGAGTAGGATAATTACAATGATGACTGCAGCGATGAACCGTTTTTTCATACGTGATAAGGATTATTCCTCCTATAGTTTAATACAAAATACCTATATTTAAATCTGTGGAAGGGCCCTAAAAGGAGACGAAACCAGGATGAATCGGAGAAAAAAATAATAGAATACATGTATCGCACCTGTTTAAGAATAAACTAGTAAGACTTGAAAAAAAGATGACGCGAGCGTTCCCTACATTCAAAGTGAAAGGATTTGTATAGGTGGACGGCGTTAAAGACGGAAAAAAGTCCTCATCTACCTTTTATGTAATATAGCAGATATACCATGTAAATTTTTCTCTATTTTGTTTATTTCTATTTCTTCTCAATTATTTTTAAATTGTGGTTTTTCCTTATCTAAAATCGTTATCTTCATTTTATTTCCATTGCCTCTAAAAAACAATACTGTACATTTTTTGAAAAGAACGTAAAAGTTTCTTCAATCGATACTTATTTATCTTCTTTCCCATTACAGAATTATATATATCATATATGATATTTTACAGAAAATCAATAAAATATAAAAACCATCTATGATATGAAAATTGGAGGATAAGTTTCATGAAACCATCAACCTATGCAAGCCTTTTAACGATGGTCTTTCTGACCCATCAAAACGAAATCTGTAAAAGTATTGAAGGAGCGATGCGTGCAACCGATAATTTTTGTAAACAATTCGGGTTGGAAAATGATCTGAGTCATATGACAAAATATCGGATTGTATCAGATTTGATACAGTCAAAAATTCTTGTTTCCATTCACACGGCAAAACGGAGGAAACTACGCCTTGCGAAAAAAATTTCAGATATGTTTCCTTAATGTATTACATTCGTGATTGACGGAGTTGTTCATAGAGTAATTGTACTGTTTTAAACCGAGAAAGCAGGCTAAGAAGAAGCGAACGATAGGCCGAGAGCTGAGTCTTTTTTTCTAATGATGATGGTTCTGTTCGGATCTCGAAAGAAGATTGCTGTGAGAGGATGTCAGATTGTTTGACATCGATGCATTGGTCGATGAGAAGCGTGGAGTCATCAAGGAGATGGACGTGGGTTATCTGGCTCTGGCGGAGAGTGGTATTTGATGTATGGACAAACGTGATCGTATCATCAGAGAACGAGCAGTGTGTGATAAGCGTCTGTGATGATCGAGTAAGGTAGAGACCAAATGCTTTATTGTCAGTAAATGTACAGTGGGAGATGATGTTGTCGTTGTTGTTTGATTCGATCGCATCGATGCCGGCGTGGGTGTTTTTGGTAAAAGTGCAGGAGGTAATTTTGTTGTGTGTCGCGTATTGGAGTTCGATGCCGTCGCAGTTCTCCGAGAAGATGCAGGTGGTAATGGTGTTGTTGGTGCTTGTTGTTGTGGCAGTGCCTAGCAGCACGATTCCTTCGTCGTCGCAACCGTTGAACTCGCAGTCTGAAATCGTGTTCTGTGAGCTCCAGACTGCTATCCCGATGGGAGTGTCGTTGAATATGCAGTTTTGAACGGTGGTATTGGACGCACTGATCTTAAGACAGGTTGTGTACAGTCCTGGTCCTTGGTTGGTGATGGTAAGGTCGCTGAGAAGAACGCCTTGTGCAAGGATATGGATGGCGTACCCGTTGGGTGGTGAGGTTGGGGTTAGATAGGTTTGGGTGGTTCCTTGTCCTTTGAGGTGGAGTGGTTTGGTAATGGTCAGCACTTCGGTTATGGTGCCTGCGGGGAGCTGGATGGTTGTGTTTGGTCGTGCGTTGTTAATCATCTCTTGAATGGAGGATGGTGTGGTAGAGATTTCACCGATGTTTTCTGGGTCTGATGAAAGGTTTTTCTGTGATGTCGCACCCATAGCCCCAGGGGCGATACAGGAGATGCTAAGAAGTAAAAGTATGGTAAGAAGTATATAGGTTCTCCCTATGTTTGTTCTATGCATTTCCTTCCATTCCTGCCATTTCATATCATGTTAAGTAATGACCTGCTAAACTCTGTCAATAATGATTAATAAAGCTTCTCGGGAAAAATAACAAAATGAACAAGTATCATCCCTCCGAGAAAAAGGGATTTAATAAAATTTAGAAAGATTTTTAAATGTCAATTGTATACATGAGCCAGTATAACAGAAAATTTGAAGAATATGAGATGGCTAAGATAAGGATTTCACAAGGAGAGGAGGAAGGGACGTTTAACGTTCTTCATATTATCCCCCTAATTTTTTTCCCTTCCTTCTATTTTTTTTTCATCACCGTTTAAAAACAATATTTTTTTCCATCCGATGACCTTTTTTTGGAAAATGTTTTAAAGAAACACCAGATAGCTTCCCAAAGAAAAAGAAATTGGTGGAGGCATGTATAAAAAATGAATGAAGCAGTCATTGTATCCGCTGTCAGAACAGCACAAGGGAAATTTGATGGCGCACTCAAAAGCTATTCCGCTCCAGAGCTCGGAGGAATCGTCATAAAAGAAGCAGTCAAACGAGGCCATCTCCAACCACAAGACATCAACGAGGTGATCATGGGAAATGTCGTCTCCGCTGGGCTTGGTCAAAATGTCGCACGACAAGCAGCGATCGCCGCAGGGATCCCCTACGAGGTCGGCTGTTTCCATATCGACAAAGTCTGCGGATCGTCACTAAAAGCAGTGGTTCTTGCCACCCAAGCTATAAAACTAGGGGACGCAGACTGCCTGATCGCAGGAGGCATGGAAAGCATGACCAACTGCCCGTACCTTCTTGACAAGGCTCGCTTCGGCTACCGGATCTTCGACGGCAAAATCATCGATGCGATGGTCCATGACGGCCTTTGGGATGCCTATAACAATTTCCATATGGGGATGACCGGGGAAATCGTCGCAGAAAAATACCATATCAGCAGGGAAGCCTGCGATGAACTCGCCTTCGGCAGCCATCAGAAAGCAGCCAAGGCAACGGAGACAGGAAAATTCAAAGACGAAATCGTCCCTATTGAGATAAAACAAAAGAAAGGGCCACCGGTGATGTTCAGCACTGATGAAGGCATCAGGAAAAACACCACCAGAGAAGGTCTTGCTGGCTTAAAACCATTCTTTAAAGAAGGAGGAGTCATCACCGCGGGAAACGCCTCCCAGATCACCGATGGCGCCTCAGCAGTCGTCATCATGACTAAAGAGAAAGCAAAAAAAGAAAACCATGATATCCTAGGGACTATCAAAGGATATAACACGGTCGGGGTCAAACCAGAGTATGTCATGGAAGCACCCATCCCCGGGGTCACCAAGCTGTTTAAGTCCATGAACCTGTCTATCGATGACATCGACCTCGTGGAACATAACGAAGCCTTCTCCTCAGCCTCCGCAGCCCTGATACAAGAGCTTGGTATCCCACAAGAGAAATTCAATGTCCATGGTGGGGCTATCGCACTGGGTCATCCGATCGGCAGCAGCGGAACACGGATCCTGGTCACCTTGCTTCACGAGATGAAACAGTATAAGAAACACCGGGGTCTTGCGACCATCTGCCTTGGCGGCGGCCATGCGGTCTCAATGATCGTGGAACGATAGGAGGACACAGAAATGAGCATCAAAAAAATAGGGATCATCGGAGCAGGGACCATGGGCCATGGCATCGCATTGGTGTCTGCACAAGCAGGATTTGACGTTCTTCTCAATGATATAAAAGACGAATACGTACAGAAAGGACTCACCTCCATTGAGAAGTTTCTGAGTAAAAGCGTTGAGAAAGGAAAAATGACCCCGGAGGACAAAAAAAACATCCTCGCAAAAATCCATGGGACAACTAAACTTGAGGACCTCAAAGACGTTGATCTGGTCATCGAGGCAATCATTGAACAAGTCGCCGTGAAAAAAGAAGTCTTTCAAAAACTAGACGCCATCTGTAAAAAAGAAACACTGTTTGCGTCGAACACCTCCACAATCCCCATTACGGATCTTGCCTCCTCAACGAAAAGACCGGACCGGTTCATCGGGATGCATTTCATGAACCCGGTTCCCCTGATGAAACTCGTCGAAGTTATTCGCGGGTTACGTACGTCCCAAGAGACGACGGTTACCATTAAAGCACTTGCGGAGAAAATGAACAAAACCCCAATCGAGGTCAATGATGGGCCAGGTTTTATCTCCAACCGCGTGCTCTTCGCCATGATCAATGAGGCGATATTCTGTCTGCAGGATGGGACCGGGACTGTGCAATCCATTGATGGAGTCATGAAACTAGGGATGAATCACCCGATGGGACCACTTGAGCTTGCTGACCTGATAGGTCTTGACGTCAGCCTCAGCATCATGAACGTCCTGTATGAAGGCTTTAATGACTCAAAGTACCGCCCCTGTCCGTTACTGAAAAAAATGGTACAAGCCGGGTACCTCGGACGGAAAACCGGCAAAGGATTCTATGATTATCCACCGAGGTGAGAGCCTATGAATTATAAAAATATCATTGTTGAAAAGAAAAACGGGATCGGAACAATCACCATGAACCGGCCGCAGGTGCTCAACGCACTGGACAAAGAAACCATCGAAGAACTCACAAAAGCAGTAGATGATCTGGAAAACGATCATGAAGTTCATGTCGCTATCCTCACCGGGAAAGACAAAGCATTCATCGCAGGCGCGGACATCAAACAAATGCAGGCGATGAACAGCCTGCAAGCAAAAGCCTTCGCAACCCTTGGACATCAGCTCCTCTGGGCTATTGAGAACTCCCGTCTCCCGTACATCGCAGCGGTGAACGGATACGCACTCGGTGGTGGCTGTGAAGTAATGATGGCCTGTGATCTGATTCTTGCCGCATCTACCGCAAAGATAGGTCAACCAGAGATCAACCTTGGCATCCACCCAGGGTTTGGGGGAACGCAGCGTCTCCCACGGCTGGTTGGGGTCATCAAGGCAAAAGAGCTATTGCTCACCGGGGATCCGATCGATGCAGCTGAAGCACTGCGGATCGGTCTGGTCAATAAGGTTGTTGAGCCGGAGAAACTCTTAGAGGAAACCGAGAGACTCGCGCAGAAAATCATGATAAAATCCGGGGTTCAAACATCCTGTATCAAATCATTGGTGAACACCGGAGCCAACATCGACCTTCCATCTGCGTGCACCCTGGAGATTGCCTCGTTTTCCGGTGGGTTCGCCACAGAGGATCAAAAAGAAGGCATGGCAGCGTTCCTTGAGAAACGAAAACCCGTGTTCAACACAAAATAACCACGTGATAATAAAAAAAATTCGTTATAATTATATAAGAGATATATTTATAATATGCCTGGAGATTAGTTTATATCACTGGGTGAACATGATGAACACGAAATTGATTGGACTCTTGATTGGTTTTATGCTACTGACTACACTATTGACGGTTGCAAAACCTGTCGATACGACCGGGATGAGCACATCATCAAAACCGATGACGTCTGCCTCAACCATGGTTGGTGCACCGGTCTGGGAGATCGGAGATCAATGGACCTATCACATCGATGAGATATCCATCGAAAACACGACCGAGGCACAATCTATTTATCTGTTTCTTTCACTTGATGATCTCCATCTTGAAGTAACCGATGCCACCGGTGATTTCTATACCCTTAGTTTTGACGCCATTATGAACGGACAAGGCCATCTGTATTCAAATCAAGGCAGCGGACCGTTGAATATCTCTGTTACCTTCCCCATGATTGACCTCTCCGGGAGCCTCCGTATTGAAAAATCAACCTTAGCGGTGAGCACGTTATCGGTTTCTTTAGAGAAACAAAAATTCACCTTCGATATCATCGATCAACCGTTTTTCCCCTTACCATCATTCCTTCATGTCATCTCCGCGAAAATAACCACGACCATCGACATAGACTCTGACACCCCGATGACCATGCTGACGTTTCCGCTGGATACCGGGACATCATGGAATCTGACCGCGGCAAACATCACCATCAATGGGAATATCCAATCCGGCTGGCTGTATCTCATTCAGATTGTCAATAACATCGCCAAGCTCTTTAACCAGGATTTTTTATCACCTGAAATCGCTGGGCTCCTCCCTATCGTTGATATCCATGATGCATTAACTGTTCTTGGCCCCGGGAACGTGTTCTCACTACCCACAATTGAGGATGCGTTCGCCTGTCTGACTATGGAAAATATCACGGTCCCCGCTGGTCCTTACGATGCCTATAACATCACGATTCTCGGCGGCCTAGGATATTGTTACTACGCACCAGCCGCAGGTAATGTGATAAAAATCACAGGGAATTTCGCAGGAATCTTGCCCTATCTGAAGAATGTGAATATGGAGCTTCTCTCCACAACCTATACGTAAATCCCTTGTAAACAGTCCATAAAAAACAGAGGAACTATTTTTCCTATATTTTCCCATTATCTCAGGATCTTCCCAAGGATCTGATCCGCAGCGCTGTACGGGTCAAGCTCCTTTTTTGAGATCTGATCAATACAGCTATCCACGGTGGTTTTCAGTTTTTTTTCATCAAAGATAAAATCCATGAGCCGTTTGCGGATGATTTCAACAAGCTCTGCTTCATAGCGCTGCCGTCTTCGTATCTCAAACGCATTGCTTTTTTTCAGATACTCTTGATGTTCCGTGATTTTCGAGGTAAGCAGCTTTATTCCTTTCTTATTCTTTGCTGAGGTCGCCACAATCGGTGTCCGATGGTCAAGATGACCAACGAGATCAAGCATGGATTCTAATTCTGCGATCGTTTGTTCCACACCTGGCTTGTCTGCTTTGTTGACGACAAAGATATCTGCTATCTCCATGAGACCTGCTTTGATGGTCTGAACAGAGTCACCAAGTCCTGGAACAAGAACGACAAGCGTGGTATCAGCGATCTTTACGATATCGACTTCATCTTGTCCGACGCCAACGGTTTCGATAAGGATAACATGCATCCCTGCTGCATCAAGGATCTCCACCACATCATACAGAGCGCCTGTCAGCCCCCCCATCATCCCCCGAGTCCCCATACTACGGATGAACACGCCATCATCTGTTGAAAGCTCTGTCATTCTGATTCGGTCACCAAGCAAGGCACCACCACTGAACGGACTGGTGGGGTCAATGGCGATGATGCCGACTTTTTTTCCTTCAGCTCGATACGCTAACGCTAGTTCAAAAATCAAGGAGCTTTTCCCACTCCCCATCACACCAGTAACCCCGATCACCTGAGCATTCCCGGTGTGAGAATGGATTTTTTTCATTGTTTCAACCGCATCAGCTGCATTATTTTCAACTAAGGTGATCAGTCGAGCAATCGATCGTTGGTCACCGTCGATAACTTTTTTTGAAAGCTCCGTCATCGTTTCACGTTCTTTTTGATATACCGTACAATATCATCAACTGGTGTCCCTGGACCAAAGACCTCAGCAATCCCTGCCTTCCGCAGCGCGGGGACATCCTCTTCTGGGATTATCCCACCACCGACAATGAGCACATCATCCATCTTTTTTTCTTTGAGCAGCACGGCAACATCGATAAATAACGTCATATGCGCACCCGAGAGTAGACTTAAGCCGACCACATCCACGTCTTCCTGTATCGCGGTGTTCACAATCTGATCCGCGGTCTGATGAAGACCTGTGTAGACGACCTCCATACCTGCATCGCGAAGTGCGCGAGCAACGATCTTCGCACCACGGTCATGACCATCAAGCCCTGGTTTTGCGACCAATACCCTAATTTTTTTCATCATGGTTTCTTCTCCTTAATAAATCGCTTGTTCTTTATACTCTCCGAACACCTCTCGAAGCACGTCACAGGTTTCCCCTAACGTCGCATAACTATGGATACAATCAAGGATAAACGGCATAAGGTTTTCGTCACCAGTCGCAGCCTTCCGGAGCTGCTGGAGATGTCGTTGGACCTTTGGGTTATCTCGATCTTTGCGGAGTTTCTGTAATCGATGTATCTGCCGCTCCTCGCCTTTCTCATCCATCTTCAGAATAGGGATCGAAGGTTTTTCATCAAGGGTATACCGGTTCACCCCGACGATTATCCGCTGGTTCTCATCAGTCTCCTTTTGATACCGATAGGCGCTTTCCGCTATCTCCCGCTGGAAGAATCCTTTTTCAATGGCTGGGATCACCCCACCAAGTCGTTGGACTTTATCGAAATACTTGTAGGTCTCCTCCTCCATTTTCTCGGTGAGCCATTCGACATAATACGCACCACCAAGCGGATCAACGGTACTTGTCACCCCGCTTTCTTCAGCGATGATCTGCTGGGTACGCAACGCGATCCGTACTGCTTTTTCTGAGGGGAGTGCGAGAGCCTCATCCATCGAGTTCGTATGTAACGACTGGGTGCCGCCTAGGACTGCAGCAAGCGCCTGCATCGTCACCCGGACGATATTGATTTCTGGTTGCTGTGCCGTAAGAGTACACCCTGCGGTCTGCGTATGAAACCGCATCCAGAGGGACCTTGGTTTTTTCGCACCAAGCCCTTTCATCTCCTTTGCCCAGATCCTGCGAGCAGCACGGTATTTTGCGATCTCCTCAAAGAAATCATTATGAGCGTTGAAGAAAAAGCTTAACCGAGGAGCAAAATCATCAATCATAAGACCGCGGTTCATCGCGGCTTTGACGTATTCGATGCCATCTCCTAACGTAAATGCGAGCTCCTGGACCGCGGTTGACCCTGCTTCTCTGATATGGTACCCGCTAATACTGATGGTATTCCATTTCGGTACGTTTTTGTACCCGTATTCAAACGTATCGACAATCAACCGCATGGACGGCTCAGGAGGAAAAATATAGGATTTCTGCGCAATATATTCCTTAAGGATATCATTTTGGATGGTTCCACCGATTTTTTCTTTGCTGATCCCCTGGTTCTCCGCATTGGCGATGTACATCGCCCAAATGATCGCGGCAGGACCATTAATCGTCATCGAGGTCGTGATTTTATCCAACGGGATCCCATGAAAAAGCAGCTCCATATCAACTAACGAAGAGATCGCAACCCCGCATTTCCCAAACTCACCTCTGGCGAGCGGATGATCGGTATCGTACCCATATAACGTCGGATAATCAAAGGCGACACTCAGACCAGTCTCCCCATGTTCCAAGAGATAATGATACCGTTTGTTTGTCTCCTCAGCACTCCCAAAACCTGCGAACTGACGCATCGTCCACAGACGACCACGATACAGGTTCGGATGCACACCACGGAGAAACGGATACTCCCCAGGAAACCCGATATCCTTCAGGTACTTAAGATCCTTAATGTCCTCTGGGGTATAGATGTTTTTGATTTCCATTTCAGAAAGATTCTTGAACTTCTGTTTCCGCTCAGGGTTTTCCTGAATTGCTTTTGAATACCGTTGTTTTTCCCATTCTCGTTGTTTCTGGTGAATCTGCGAAATAGTTTCTTTCTCATCCATAGGTATCCTCTCCTTGTCTCTTACCAATCAATTCCTTTTCTACTCGTAACACCCTCTTGATAGGGATGTTTGATTTCAAGGATCTCACTGACCACATCAGCGTCTTTCACAATATCTGGTGGCGCATACCGTCCGGTTAACACCAGCTCAACGGTTTCTGGTTTTTCTTGGAGTAAACGCAGCACGTCCTTTAAAGCGATGAGATGATAATCCAAGGCGACATTGATCTCATCAAGGATAACGAGGTCATATTCGCCTTTTTGTATGATGTCTTTAGCATAGCTCAGTCCTTTTAGCGCAAGATCAATGTCGATTTGTGCTGGTTTTTCTTTTGAGACAAATTCATCGCGTCCAAACTGAACCACCGTGAAGTTCTTGATATGCTCGAGTGCATCAAGTTCACTGTAGCGTCGCCCTTTCATGAATTGGATCATCAGGACTTTGAGGTTGTTTCCCGCTGCTCGAATACCTAATCCAATAGCAGCGGTTGTTTTTCCCTTTCCGTTCCCCGTGTACACGTGGATTAAACCTTTTTTAAGCGGCATAGTGAGGTTCTTTAACCTGTATCTGTATTATATTTCTTTCTTTTACAAAAACATTGGTTTTATAGAGTCGACTTTTAGGGTCATAACAGAAACCTTTATGTTTGATGATTTTATTCCAACCCCCATGAAACTAGAACTGAATGAACAGCAGAAAATGATTCGGAGCATGGTACGGGAATTCGCAGAAAAAGAAATTGCACCACTCGCCGCTGAACTTGATAAAACCGGGGAGTATCCTACAAAAATACTTGAAAAAATGGCTAAACTTGGATTACTTGGTATTATCATCCCGCAGCAATATGGGGGTGCTGGTCTTGACACTATTAGTTATGCCACGGTCGTTGAGGAGATCTCACGGAAATGTGCATCAACAGGGGTGATTACCTCGGTTCACAACTCACTTGCAGCATGGCCTATTATGAAATACGGCTCTGAGGATCAAAAAAAGAAATATCTTCCGATTCTTGCAAAAGGAGAAAAAATCGGTGCGTTCGCAGGCACAGAGCCAAGTGCTGGCTCAGATCTTGGCGCGATGAAAACCACAGCGGTGCTGAAAGGGAATCATTATATTATCAACGGAGACAAGACGTTTATCACCAGTGGCCCGAAAGCCGGAATCATCATCGTATTCGCAGTCACTGATAAAAACGCAGGAACAAAAGGGATCAGCGCGTTCATTATCGAAAACACCTTCAAAGGATACAAGGTCGGCAGCATCTTTGATAAACTTGGGATAAACGCATCACAGACCTCAGAGCTTCTCTTCGAAAACATGGAGGTTCCCAAAGAGAATCTTTTAGGAAAAGAAGGAGAAGGCTTCAAGATAGCGTTAAGCACACTTGACGGCGGGAGAATCGGGATAGCATCCCAGGCTGTCGGTATCGCCCAAGCAGCACTGGACGAAAGCATCGCGTATTCCAAGCAGCGTGAGCAGTTCGGTAAACCTCTCGCAAAATTCCAGGCGATCCAATGGATGATTGCTGATATCGCAACACGAATAGAGGCGGCACGATTCCTGGTCTATAACGCGGCGTATACGAAAGACAAAGGAGAACGGTTCTCGAAAGAGGCAGCGATGGCTAAATTGTTCGCCTCAGAAACCGCGATGGACACCGTCATCAAGGCAGTGCAAATCCATGGTGGATACGGGTACACAAAGGAGTACATGGTTGAGCGATTATTCAGGGATGCGAAGATCACGGAGATCTACGAGGGCACCTCTGAGGTACAACGGATGGTCATCTCTGCAAATCTGCTTGCATAACGATCCTTTCTTCATGAATCTTATATACCACTTCAATGAGACAGGTGAATAGAACATGGGGGAGTTTGAGTACGAAAAAGCATATGCTGCATGGAAATGGAACATTCAAAAAAACTACAATATCGGTGCTGATATTATCGATAAACATGCGACGTCGAAGAACAAAAATAAAGTCGCTCTCTACTGGGAGAACGCTGCGGGGGCAACAGCTCAGTACACGTTTTGGGATTTGAAGAATCTTACCAACAAGTTTGGGAATGTCTTAAAAAAACTTGGTTTTACAAAAGGTGACCGGTTTTTGATCCGTCTTCCTAACATCCCTGCGTTTCAGATATCGTTTCTTGGTGGAGTCAAGATTGGTGCGGTGCCAATCCCATCCAGTGTCATGTTCCGTGAACATGAGGTAGAATATCGGATCAATGACAGCAGTGCTAAGGCCGTGATTACGACCCCGAGGTTTGTCAGAGAGGTGCATGCGGTAAAAGAGAAATGCAAGACCCTGCAACATATCATTGTGGTTGGAGACGCACAAGCCGATGAACTCTCTTTTGATGATTTGATGAAGGAATCCTCGTCTCATCTTGAACTAGAACCTACGAAATGTACTGATATCGCGTTTTTCTGTTATACGTCTGGTACAACTGGGAATCCGAAGGGTGCGGTGCATCTGCATCAATGGGTCCCAGGCAACGACCCTAGTGTTCTGTTCTGGCAGAATGGCCTTGAAACCGATCTTGTTGCCCACACTGGTGATCTGAACTGGATCTACCCGCTGGGGAACGGTTTTTTGTTTATCTGGCGATGGGGTATTTCTTCATTTGTCTATGATGGGAAGTTCGACCCGGTCCATTGGTTTGAACTTTTAGAGAAATACAAGGTGACGAATCTAGCATCTGTACCAACAGCGTATCGGATGTTTCTTACGGTTAAAGACGCGGAGAAAACCTATGATCTCTCCTCGTTGCGTCATTGTATCTCCGCTGGTGAACCCTTAAACCCTGAGGTCATTAAGGAATGGAAACGACGATTCGGGCTTGATGCCTATGATGGGATCGGGATGACGGAGATGATGGTGTATCTCTCCAACATGAGAGGGATGAAGCTTAAACTAGGGTCTTGTGGAAGACCACAACCCGGTCATATCTGTGCGATTTTTGATGAGAACGGAAAACCAGTTCCTGTTGGTGAATCAGGTGTCCTTGCGGTGAAGAAAACAGACCCTGGGCTGTTCAGGGAGTATTGGAACAAACCAGAGAAAACAAAGGAAAGCTTTAGCACTGAATGGTTTCTCAGCGGTGATATCCTGTATCAGGATGAAGAAGGGTATTATTGGTTCAGCGGCAGAAACGATGATCTCATCAAAGCAAGCGGGTATCGGATTTCACCATTTGAGGTTGAATCCGCGATCATCTCCCATCCTGAGGTGTTGGAATGCGCAGTGGTCGCAAGCCCTGATGCGATGCGAGGAACCATTATTAAGGCCTATGTGGTGCTCCGCAACCATAAGAACGCATCAGAAAACATGGTGAAAGCCATCCAGGAGCATACCAAGACGGTTGCTGCTCCGTATAAATATCCTCGGGAAATCGAGTTCGTAACAGAGCTTCCTAAGACGCAGAGTGGGAAAATAAAAAGAAAGGAGTTACGGGAGTTAGAAAAACAAAAGAAAGGAGTGTTGAAATGAACATTATCGTATGTGCGAAACAAGTCGTTGATGTCGCCGAGATAAAAGTGGATTCATCGACGAAGAAACCGATTCTCGTTGGTGTTCCAAAAAAAATAAGCGACATGGATAAAAACGCTTGTGAAGAGGCTATTAAAATCAAAGAAAAACTTGGTGGGAAAATCACGGTCGTCACCGTAGGTGCCCCTGATGCGAAGGAACGGATAAAAGAGCTGCTTGCCATGGGTGCTGATGAAGCAGTCTTAGTCACCCCCCCGGAGAAAGCGGATTATCATGTGATTGCGCATCTGTTAGCTGGTGCGATCAAAAAGCTTGGAGCCTATGATATTATCATCTGTGGTGAGGCATCCATTGATATGTTCTCCGGTCAGATGGGTCCGCGTATCGCAGGGTTGCTTAATATCCCGCAAATAACCTATGCGCAGCAGGTGACCGTTGAACAAAACAAAGTGGTTTCAGAAAAAAACCTTGGTGAAAAATCAGTCACCATTGAATCATCCTATCCTGTTTTGCTGACCATGACTAAGGAAAGTAATCAACCACGGCTCCCCAGCCTTATGGCAATTCTTGCTTCGTCTTCGAAACCGATTCATGAATGGTCAGCATCTGATGTATCCACAGGGACGCTGCATCCAAAGGTACACACCATGGACATCAAAGGAATCCCTATGCAACGGAAGAACATCATCTACCAAGAGGATCTTGATTCATCCATTGGAAAACTCGTTGACGAACTAGCAAAAGTTGGAGTGTTGAGGTGATCCCTATGGTACTTGTCTATTCTGATGAGAAGAAATTAACCTTGGAACTCCTGCATAAAGCTAGTGATCTTGGAAAAGAGCTTCATAAGAAAGTCATCGCAGTACTGATCGGGTCTGAGGATGCGGCAAAAGAGTACCTCGAGCATGGCGCTGACGTTGTCATTGTTGTTGAAACAGGGCTGCATCAGTTCAAAGCAGAAGAGTACAGCAGCATTCTTCAGAGTATCATGAAAGAACATAAAAATGAGGTTGTCCTGATTGGTTCAAATAAAAATGGTAAAGAGCTTGCCGGGCGGCTTGCTGCAAAACTAGATGCCGGCTGCGTCATGGATTGCATAAAGGTGTACATGCACGAGGGGAAACTAACCACTGAACGGGTCGTCTACAGCGGCAATGCTATCGCAGTCGAACAGTTCAGCTCTCCTCCTCAGATTGTGACAATCCCGTCGAAGGTGTTTGACCCGTTACCAAAAAACCCGGATCACAAAGGGGAAATCATCAAAAAGAAAATCGACGCTGAACAATCATCTTCAAAAATCCTGAAAATCCAGGAGATGAAATCAGAGGGTGTGAATGTTGAGGAAGCAACAATTATTGTCTCCTGTGGTCGCGGGTTTAAAAAGAAAGAAGATATCAAGCTCGTCAGTGAGCTAGCTGACGTCCTCAAAGGCAGGACGGTCGGCTGCTCTCGTCCTATCGCCGCGGACCTGAAATGGCTCTCTGAGGACCATTGGATCGGGTTATCAGGCCATAAGGTCAAACCTAAGCTGTATGTCGCCTGTGGGATCTCCGGTCAGATCCAACATATCGCAGGGATGCGTGACTCCGGTGTGATTGTCGCCATCAACAAAGACCCTGAGGCGTTAATCTTTAAATCCGCTGACTATGGGATCGTCG
>CAZGIV010000036.1:0-15563 GCA_964526175.1 uncultured Thermoplasmatales archaeon
AAAAAGGGGTTTGGGAGAGAAGAGTTCGACAGCGAAGGACGTATCCTTATTACCACGTTTCCTTCATTTACGTTGTTCAATATCTATTTTCCTAACGGGAAAAAAAACAAAGAACGGCTCCAATACAAGCTTGATTTTTACGACGAGTTTCTAAGTTATGCAGACAACCTAAGAGAACAAAAACAACATATTATCGTCTGCGGGGATTTTAACACCGCTCATAGAGAAATCGACTTGTCACGACCGAAGGAAAATGAGCACGTTTCAGGGTTTTTAGCAATTGAACGAGCATGGATTGATACGTTCATTGACCACGGGTACGTCGATACGTTCCGATTGTTCAACACAGAACCGAACCAGTATTCCTGGTGGGATCTGAAAACTGGTGCACGAGCACGGAACGTTGGTTGGAGAATCGATTATTTCTTTGTCAACAAGGAATTTCTTCCAAAGGTGAAAAACGCATTCATCTTTCAACAGGTGACTGGGTCGGACCACTGTCCGGTTGGCCTTGAGATTAACATATAATAAAGGAGAGAATATTATGAAGGAATCATTGGATTTTATCTACAAGGAACAAAAAGAACTGTCTCATTTTGGTGGTATTGGCGCATTGCTAGGATGGGACCAGATGACCTATATGCCACAGAAAGGTAGTGAAGAACGAGCAGAGCAGCTTTCTCTTATCTCACGATTGGTTCATGAGCGGGTGACCTCAGATACTTTCTATAATCATTTACAAAAACTCCATGACGCAAGAGACACGCTATCAGAAAAAGACCGAATTGTTGTTATGAAATTACATCGTGATGTTGAAAAAGCACGAAAACTTCCTTCAGCGTTCATCGAAAAAATGTCAAAAATCACTTCAATTGCGTTCATGGTCTGGCAGGAGGCCCGAGAACAAAACAAGTTTTCCTTGTTTAAACCCCATCTTGAAAAAATCGTTGAACTGGAAAAACAATACTGTGAGTACGTAAAACTCCCCGGTCATCCATATAACAGCTTGCTTGATGATTATGAAGAAGGAATGACTGTTGATATCTTACGAAAAGAGTTTACCTTCTTACGGGCTCAGCTGGTGGAGGTTTTAAAGAAAATTACGTCAAGTACTGTCTATCAAAAACAACAACCAGTGAAGATGAAACTTGATGTAGCACAACAGACGGAACTTTGTCGCATCCTTCTTAACCATGTGAATCTCCCGTTTGACAGAGCACGTCTTGACGTGTCCACCCATCCCTTTACGACATCAATGGGAGATGATGATGTACGAATTACCACGAACTATGAACGTGAGGGTTTTTTATCTTCGTTTTTCTCCAGCATGCATGAAGCTGGTCACGGGCTCTATGAACTCGGACTTCTGAAAGGAGAGTACAAAGACACGGTAATCTCGGATGCTCCTTCGCTGGGTATGCATGAATCACAGTCCAGATTCTGGGAAAATATGATTGCGAGAAGTAAACCGTTTTGGCTGTATTTCTCACCGGTGTTTCAGAAAATCGCACCGAACCCCTGCAAAGGTATGAGCACGGAGGTCTGGTATCGTGCCGTCAATCAAGTCAGACCATCGTTGATTAGAGTTGAAGCTGATGAGCTGACGTACTGTCTTCATGTGATCTTGCGTTTCGAATTGGAGCTTGACCTTCTTGACGGGAAGATCACGGTTGCGGAGTTACCAGAATGTTGGAACCAAAAAGTAACTGATTTTTTAGGGATAACACCGAAAACCGACCGGGAAGGAGTATTGCAGGATATGCATTGGAGTGGAGGAGAGTTTGGGTATTTCCCCACCTATGCGATCGGCACTATCTACGCATCACAGCTCTTTAGACAATTCTCAAAGGAACACATGACATTTCAGGATGAGATCGCTCAGGGTACTTTTACCTTGATTGCGAACTGGCTTTCCGAACATGTGTACCAGTACGGTTCGTTGATGACTGCGGATGAAATCATTAAAAAAACCTGTGGTGAGGGGTTAAATTCTAAAGTCTTTATTGCATATCTGAAAGAGAAATATTATCCACTCTATGAGGTATGAGGAGGTGATGGATTTGGCAACAATGGTATTGGTCAGACATGGGCAGTCGCAATGGAATTTAGAAAACCGGTTCACTGGCTGGGTGGATGTCCCCCTTTCGATAAAAGGACGGGAGGAGGCAATATCCGCTGGAAAGAAACTCAAGGACATGAGATTTGACACCATCTATGTCTCTCATCTTATGAGAGCGATCCAAACCATGCATTACATCTTGCTTGAGTTATCTGATACACGGACCCCAATCATTTATCACGAGGAAAAACGTATTCATGATTGGGAGCATTATAGTGGTGATCGGAACAACGAGATCCCTATCTATCAATCTGTTGATCTCGCAGAACGATTCTACGGTGATCTCCAAGGGCTCAACAAGGCAGAGACCATGAAGAAATATGGGGATGCTCAAGTCCATCTCTGGCGACGTAGCTATGATATCAACCCTCCGCATGGGGAAAGCCTGAAAGACACCTGCGAACGAACGATCCCGTATTATAAAAACCATATTGTACCGGAGCTTCAGGCAGGGAAAACCGTTCTTATCGTTGCCCATGGAAACAGTCTGCGGTCTATTACGAAACATGTTGAAAACATCTCCGATAAAGAGATCCCGAACGTCGAGATACCTACCGGTGTGCCCATCATCTATACCCTTGATTCCCAGATGAAATTACAAAAAAAATTACTTCTTTAGTAGGATAAAACCTAAATACCTGTTTTTAATCATTGGTATTTAATTTATACTCGAGTATTATAAGAGAATGACAATGATAGAACAGAGATTCAAATGTCCGAACTGCGGGGAAATTGCTTCCTTTCACGGAAACCCAGGGGAACATCTGGTCATTTCCTGCCCCGCCTGTCATTTACAAGGTCGTATCGTCATCCCTGGCCAGGAGCAGAGTAATACTATTGCAATCGAGGTCTCCCATCTAACAAAAGTCTATGAGGATCTTACCGCGGTAAACAATATCTCATTTACCGTGAAGAAGGGAGAAATCTTCGCATTCCTAGGGCCAAACGGGGCAGGGAAAACAACCACGGTCGAAATGATAGAATCAATACGCACACCAACAGCAGGTAATATTAAACTTCTTGGCACGGATATAAAAACGGGATTCAACCTTATCAAAGAACGTATTAGCATATTGCCACAGGAATTTCATTCCTTTGAACGATTTACTGTTCGTGAGACGCTGACGTATTTTTCAAAACTGTATAAAAAACGGGCGGACATCAATGAAATCATCGATGCAATGGATCTACGGTCCCATGAAAAAAAACTGTATCGAAACCTGTCTGGTGGACTGAAACAACGGGTAGGTGTAGCTCTCTCTCTTGTGAATGATCCTGAAATCGTCTTCCTTGATGAACCAACAACAGGGTTAGACCCGAAAGCTCGTCGGGAGGTCTGGCAGGTGATTGCTAACCTGCGGAATAAGGGGAAAACCGTTTTCCTTACGACGCATTACATGGAAGAAGCTGAACATTTAGCAGATCATATCGCGATCATCCATAAAGGGGAAATCATCGCAGAAGGATCACTGCAAGATCTGCTCACCCGGTACGGCGAAAAAACAACCTTGTCGATAAAAAACTGCCAATCACATGATGCACAACGACACTTAGAAGAGAAAGGATTTGAGGTTCACTCAAGTGGAAACGGAGACATTACGGTAAAAATCGATCATAAGGAAAAAGTCCTTGAGGTCCTCTCAGAGCTTCGTCATGAGTGCATTGAGTACGATGGTGTCGATATCCGAGGATCCAACCTTGAGGAAGTGTTCCTCCGGTTGACGGGGGCACGACTCACGGAGGATGTTGAAAAATGAATTTGAAAATAGTGTGGCTGGATTTCATCTATAGCATCCGGAGCTGGTCTCGCAGCAGAGGAACCGTGTTTTGGTCCTTGCTTTTTCCTATTATGCTAATCCTTCTTTTCGGTGCGATTTTCTCAGGTATGAGCGATAGCAAATACACGTTGTATGTTCAAGACCTTGATCATACGGATATGTCACAGGGTCTCGTTGATGTCCTGAATAAAACCGGTGTCCTTAGCATTAAAAACGTTACGACGAATGAGACGATTACTAATTATATCAAAGACAACAACATTAAAAATCTGATTGTCATTCCGCAGGGTTATAAAAATGATATCACTCGTTCGTTTGTTGATCCGACAATCAAGGTGAACATCACTTATTATTTTGATCCGACCGAACAGCAGACCAATCAGGTTTTACGAAGCGTTATTTCAAGCGTGCTTGAAGGACTTAACATGCAGCTCTCACAGGGGAGATCTGTTGTTGGGATCCAAGAGGAGAGCACGGTTACAGAAAATTTTGGTTTCATTGATTTTTTCATCCCCGGGATGATCGGGTTTACCATTATGCAGCAGAGCATCTATGGTAGTATCGAACGGAACACAAAATACCGAAAAGATGGTATTCTTCGAAAACTGCTTACCACGCCAATTACCCGGTCAGAATGGATCCTTGCAAAAATGTTATTCATGCTTTTTCTGGCTTTTATTTCAACGTCGGTTGCAATCGGTGTTGGCATCCTTGCGTTTGGGATTAAGGTAAATATCAATCTGCTTACGATAGTCATCATCATTGCCACGAGTTTTCTGTTCTCAGGTATTGGGATGATCATCGGTCGATTTGTAAAAGAAGAAGAAACAGCGGATATGGCTGCGGGGGCTATCAGCTTCCCGATGATGTTCCTGGCAGGTACTTTTTTTGCTGTTGATGCGATGCCTTCGTTTATCCAGGTAATAGCCCATGCACTCCCTCTGTTTTATGTCAATGAGGGGTTACGGAACGCAATGATTTACATGAATCAAACAGAAGCGCTCATCAACGGTGGTATCGTTCTTATCTTTGCTGCAATTTTCTTTATCGCAGGGGTTATATTGACCAAGTGGAAGGAAGATTAATCAGAAAAAAGAACTGAAATTCGTATTTTTGAAAAACGAGAAATCGAGGTTCCCCCAGTCGTTATAATCTTGTTCTCCATGAGACCCGTCGGAAAAATCCATGAGTGAATAGGTGTATAGATAGCTCAGTATGCTCTTATAGGGAAGGTATATCCAGAATTCCTTGTAGAGGGGGTTGATTGTGTTGCGGTTATCAATGCCTTTATATTTCGTTACCACAAGACCAAAGGTATGCCCTGTCTCATGCATGGAAGCTGACATCGAAAGCCACCCTCGGGTATAGAAGGGATATACTTCTGCTAAGAATTGCGCCCCAACGATAAATGCGTTCAGGTGATCCCAGCCGAACACTGAGAATCCAGGTCCTTCTGAGTAATCGCAGATAATGCCATAATGAAAGATGCTTTGCCGAGGGTTGTTCAAATCATTATGAAGGAAATAATCCCAATACAGGCTGATGATCTCTGCATAGGAGACATAGGCTTGGGACGGGAGTTCTTCGCCGCCACCCAGTTCGCCACTGTCAACATGAAGAGTGATGTTATGTCGAGCGAATGCATCAATCATTTGTGTCACCTCTTTTACAGGTGGCTTGTTGGTGGCGTTCTCCTGCAGGGTTTTTGTCCAATCAAACTCAAGAAACACATCTTTGATAAAGGGATTAGAACCATAGTAGTCCATGTAGCATTCTTCGATGTTATTTAATGAATCATTGTCTGGGTCAAGATGCTGATGATCCTCCCACACCGTCGGGTTGTACCCCCATTTTACTTCCCACCAGTCTGGGGCCCCGTCACCGTCGGTGTCAAGATCAGGAAAGGTGATATGCTCAGGCCAAGGATTGGAGTAGTCTGGCTTCTGGAATGTTTTGTTAAGATCCCAGTTTGGTCCGATATCTGGCATCGGAAACGTTAACCATGATATATAGGTAATCTCCCGTGGGCTCCAAGTGCCACGATCTGCTTTGGTAAGACCGGTGTGTGCTGGCCCGTTCTTCGAACCCCACCAGTTATAGCTGGCATTAATAGCTGATGATTTTGCGTACAGCCCGTAGTTTTCGTTTTTGTACAAGTTGCTCCAGGAGACAGTGAACGCACTGTTCTCCGCATAGATGCCGTAGCGGAGATTCTGCGTAAAAATGCAGTTCGTGATAATAATACCGGATACCGCTTCTTTCAGTTTGCAGGCGAAATGAGTGTTGAAGGAAAAATTGCACTGGTCAATGTAACAAGCTGATGAATTCACGAGGTTAACACCAACACCATTATCGACAAGATAGCAATTGATGATGTTTACATAAGAACAATCGACGAAGAACATCCCGCCTTCATTATCATCGTTGTCGCGGGCAGCTGATTCTGATATATGGATGTTTGAGGATCGTTCGCAGAGGAACCCTATTCCGTTCGTGTCTGTATAGGAGTTTGTAATGGTAATGCAATACGTTTCATAGAGATAGGCACCAATGCCATTGTGGTAGAACGTGCAATGATCGATAGTGACGAATGCAGATGATGAGAACAGAATACCATAGCCATTAGTGTGGAATTGACTTGAGGTGATGATGATTTCGCTTTGGTTTTTCACCAAGATGCCGGTGCGTGTCCGGTAGATGGTACATTCAGTGATGGTAGTGGTATTTGTAAAAACAGCTATTCCTGCGTTTCCTTCGTATCCTCCTGAGTTTCGTATCGTGAATCTTCTGATGTAGACATTGTCGCTGGCAACGGATATGACCGAGCCATTATTTTGTCCGTCGATGATAGTGTTCTCCTGTTGTTGTCCTCGGAAATAAATTGATTTATTAATTAGGATTGTTTCGTTATAGAGTCCGTTGAACACATAGACCGTATCTCCGTCTGTTGCGTGAAGGATACCATCGTTGATATGTTGATAGGGGTACTCATAGGAACCATTCCATGGTCCTTGGATGTTGTCGTCATCGACGTAGACCGTGTTTTTTGTTAGTGGTCCGAAGGTATCGTCTTTCTGGTTTTGTGCGAGAGGACGAGTTCCTACAAGAGATGAAGTAAGAAGCATCATGAGTACAATTATGCAGAGGTAGTATCTTTTCATGGAAATTTCCCTTGTGGAGACATGTACGATTCTAATACATAAAGGTATCTCTATAAATATCTAAAAAAAAGAGAAACGTATTCTAATTTACAGTTATGAATATAGACATTGATAATTGTTTTTTTAAAAATTTAAAAATGAAGAAATGTTTTTGTTTTATCCAGATAAACTCTGTGTCCCAATCAAAGTTTTCGAATCCATCACACCTTGGATCGCCCGGATTTTTTTAATCACAATACCGCCGATAGAATCGATATCAGATGCTTCAATTTTTACGAGAATATCGAATTCCCCAAACAATGGATGGACCTCAACGATTTCTGATATTTGGGTCAGTTTCTCATACACAGTTTTTTCATGAAGAGGGCTTATACTTAACAACGCAAATCCAATTGCCATGAGAGAGGAAATAGTCTCACACCATCTTATAGTTTTCTTTCACTTTGCAATCATCAAAAGAAAATATTAATGCACTTGTAGTACTATTATTTCCCATAAAAGACATTGATACAAAGGTAGAGAACCATGGATGTAAAAGAAGCAATCCAAAAAAGGCGTGCGTATCGATCCCTTGACCTGGTTGAAATTACCAAGGATTTGATAACAGATCTTGCAGGATGTGCTCAGCTGTCTGCCTCATGTAACAATAATCAATCCTGGAGATTCGTATTCGTCTATGAACAAGAGATGCTTGTAAAAATGTATGAGGTGCTTTCAAAAGGGAACGCATGGGCGAAGAGTGCTTCGATGATCATCGCGGTTCTAAGTAGAAAAGACTATGATTGCATCATCGATGACCGTGACTATTTTCACTTTGACACAGGGATGGCGACCGCGTTTCTCATTCTCCGGGCAACAGAACTTGGCTTGGTGGCACACCCGATCGCAGGATACAGCCCACAAAAAACACGAGACGTCCTTGGCATCCCTGATGATATCGAAGTCATCACGTTAGTTATCGTCGGGAAACATGCAAAAACCCTAAATCCAGTCCTTTCTGAAAAACAAATTTCATCAGAAAAAGAACGTCCCGAACGGTTCCCGTTTGAGAAATTTGTTTTTTTAAATCGTTATCAGAACAAATCGTAACGATTTTACCCGTACATCTGTGGTGGGAGTTGCCCGGTCGACGGCGCGGATGGCTGCGCTTGTTTAATATATGCTCGTATCTTCTGTTCAATATCATCTGCTTCTTTATACAGCGGCTTGGTGTCAATCTTGATTTCAGGTAGCATTTTATCAAGTGCTTCTACAAGCAACGCTGCGCCCCGAGAGTCCGGATAGGAGGTATGTGCTTCAGCAAGAAGGCAGAGTACATCACGTTTCAACCTTACTCCTTCATAGAGCAACACCCCGGTGATGCCAGTAATCATTCCTTCCTGTGTTTCTTCGATGCCGTGTTTCTTGAGGATGTCTTTCATTTTTTGCGTACTTGCGACCCCATGGGTAATTGGTTTTTTAGGATCCAAACCATGGGTTCCTTCCAAGGTGACAATAAAGTCACATTTCTTTTTAACTGCCCAGTTAAGAATAACCTCCGCTAATGGTTTAATAATATCGACAGACGGCATGAACTCAGAGATGATGACAACGATTTGATCACAGGAACCGGTCTCTCCACAGACCTTCTTTCCAGCGTAAATCCTCACGGGTGGAGACGGTACACTATTATGGATGACTGCTGCAGGCAGGAAATAGCGGGAACTGATGGTTCCAATTTCTTCAAGTTTTAATTGATCAATGAGGAAATGCCCTGCAATAGAACTGACAAGCCCAACGGTAGGGAACGCTTCTATCAGTATGGCATTTGAAATGTCAACTTCCTTATATTCTACAATCTTAATTTCTTCCTCCATCATAGTACCAACTCTAAGTGAATCTCGTATGTTATTTTTAATTATTGCTATTAATACGAAAAACAAAAAAGAATCTCTTTTATTGTAAAAGATCCACCAAATCTACTATGCTCTGAATGGTGATGTCTGCAGGGATGTTCAGACCAACGACCTTGCATCCTGCTGCTCGTCCCGCGAGTACGTCACTTTGTGTGTCTCCTATTAAAATAACTGTTGCTGGGTCAACACCGAGTCGTTCGCATGCCTTGAAAACGATCTCAGGATCAGGTTTTGCTCTCACAACATCATCACTGGTGATAACCTCATCGAAATACTCTTGGATTTCAAACTTCTTAAGAATCTGTCTTGCGCAATCAGCAGGGGTATTGGTGATGACCGCTTTCTTGTAGGAGGCAAGCTGCTGTAATGTGCTTGTTGTATCAGGATAAATATGGATATAATCAATGTGATTCCCATAGGTGACATTGCAGAATCGAGCAACCTCAGGATTGAGTTGCAAGCGTTTGAGGTTCTCCCTGAGGTCATGACCCCAATACGTCTTGATAAACTCATCTCGTGTAATTTCTTTGTGTTTGAATTTCTGTAACGCAAAATTCAGTGCTTTCCACCAAGAATCAAGTGAATCGACTAGTACGCCATCCATGTCAAAGAGAATCGCACTCGGGGTTAGTTTCATGGGTTTCTGGGGCAGGAGTAGCTTGCTATGGTACAAAAATGTTTTCTCACCATCACGATTTAAATAGAAAAACATTGATGATTTCTGTGATGAAAGAACTTCATATCTCATCTCACCAACGAAATCAGATGATCGATATCACCGATGACGTCAAAAAGCTTGTCAAAGAAGAAAAAATCAATGAAGGATATATCATCGCGTACGTCCCCCATACGACCGCTGGGATAACCATCAACGAAGGAGCAGACCCCAACGTTCAACAGGACATCATCGAAACGTTACAACACCTGATACCAACAAGAAGCGATTACAACCATACTGAGGGAAACAGTGACGCGCACATCAAAGCAAGCATGCTTGGTTCATCGGTAACGGTGCCGATCAATAAAGGAAAATTGATACTAGGGACCTGGCAACATATCTTCTTCTATGAAGGAGACGGCCCACGAAACAGAATGGTCTACATCCATTTAAACAAAAACAGGTGATTACGAAAATCCTTTGATTGCTGCAACACATTCTTGACAGATTTTCTTTGGTTTTCCCTTGACAGTAATATGTTTTATTTTCTCTTCTTCAAATTCACAATTGCACACATCACATTTTACCATAGCGTTTCACCTCCCCTTTTTAGCTTCCACCGCGGAAATCATCACATGGTTCATCATTACGCATCGGTCGAGAATGTTCAGCGTCATCAGGTTGAAGGCAGATATCAACCGATATTTTCTTCATCGGTTTTCCACAGCAGACAGGTTTTTCTTTCTTATCCGTTACTATCGTCTTTTTCTTACAGGTCGGACATTGATAATAGTCAACAGTCATTCAACAACCTCATGTATCACATAGGTTTTTGATATTTAAAACTAGTTTTTCAAACAAGCATAAAGCTTTTAGAGGCCAACAGAATATAAACGCAATGAAACGCGAAGTTGTTCCTGGGAAGAAAAAAACACATCAAGTGAAAATCTTTACCCTCAGTACCTGTGGGTGGTGCAAAAAAACAAAAGAACTCCTCAAAGATCTTGATATCGAATATGAATACGTCGATGTCGATAAACTCACAGGAGACGATATCGTCCAGGCAAACGAAGAAGTAAAAAAATATAATCCCTATCGGACGTATCCAACGATCGTCATCGATAACGGAAAACATGTTATTCTCGGCTTTAATGATAAGGAAATTAAGGAGAAACTTGGTAAATGATGACAAAACAAGCGATTATCGATTCAATGACAAGAAACGCGAAAGAAAACGGGTATTACCTCTGTCCTGACAAGCAGCTCTTCAACGACCTTATCGATGGTCTGGCGACCAACACCGGACGATATGGATACGGGTCGTGCCCCTGTCGTGTTGCCAGTGGCATTAAAAAATACGATGTTGATATCATCTGCCCCTGCGAGTACCGTGATGCTGATGTAGATGAGTTTGGTATGTGTTACTGTGGATTGTTTGTCAATGAAAAGATACAACAGAATCCATCTCAGATGGGACAGATCCCAGAACGCAGGCCGCATGAGATTATGGATGCTGCTCTTACCGCTGCAGTAGCAAAACCCGCTACAAAAGCTGAAACAACCATTGGTAACAAATCAGGGAAAAAAGCACAGATCATTACAGTATGGAGATGTACCGTGTGTGGATATCTCTGCGCAAGAGAAACACCCCCACCGATCTGCCCTATTTGTAAGGCAAAATCTGAGCGATTCGAACTATTTACCTTTAGTTAAAACAGGTATTACGAGACAATTTCACGAATTTTTTTAATGATTTCTTCTTTTTGCGGTATCGTTAATTCTTGATCGAGTTTCGGATACAATGATTCTTCCTCAAATGTTTTATGCGTTACAAGAAATTCTTTGAATTCATTATACTTCACAGGTTTGTTCCATAGCAGGTCTTTTCGCATGACCCGTATCCTATTTAGAATATCGTTATGTTGTTTGATCAGTTCTGGGACCATCTTATATCCTTCAAGGATGTTTGTTGGATTATATGAGGTAAAAATAGCTTTTTCTTCAATAAAAATATGTTTTTCCAGCTCCCATTCGAAGGTATCAAACACCTTCATTACAGACACAAGCTCCATGCCAATGCTTTTTTCTACATCACGTAATAGTTTTAGGAGCCTTGTATGATCCATGGTCATCAGCTCAAATATCGACGTTGATTTCATCGTCTTTTAACCCCCGGCGTTCCTACCTGCTATGAGATAAGGTTCCTTGTTTATAAATATAGCTTTCCCAAAACCAGGCTTTTAGGGGTTATGGTATAGTAATCTCTTTAAGTCTTGGTTGTTTTCTTGGTTTCGAATTTCCTATGGATCTCTATATGGCCACGTTTCAATCAGTGATTATTCTTCTGGGCATTGGTGTGTTTGGTTTTTTGATTGTCCGTCGAAAGCTGGTTGCGGAAAATGCACTTGGGGCCCTTTCGAACCTCGCGTTAGACCTTGCGTTACCCTGCCTTGTGTTCGTGAACATCGTGTCGAATTTTTCTCCACAAGAGATACCTGACTGGTGGGTGCTTCCCCTCTGGTGGATTGCGTTTACCGGTGTTGCTGCGGTATTGACCGGAGTTTTTATGTTCATTTCAAAAAAGATGACCCGGCGAGAGTTTGCCATGAGCCTGTTCTTACATAACGGTTTGTTTTTCCCGCTTGCGATTCTGACCGGTATGTTTGGTGGTTCTTCACCATATCTTGTTTCCTTGTTTTTGTTTATGCTTTTTTATCCTGCGTTTCTTTTCAATATTTATCCTTTTTTCTTTGGTAAAAAGGAGAAGAACATCAATTGGAGACGTATCTTTAATCTTGTTTTCATCGCAACGATCATCGCTCTTTTCATTCGATTAGCTGGGATACAGACGTATGTGCCTAGTGTTGTTCTGACGATTTTTACGATGCTTGGTGCGATGACGGTTCCTTTGCTTATGTTGGTGATCGGTGGAAGTCTTTCTCTTGATTTTGAGCGAAAAGGGAAGATCTACAGCATGGAAGTAGCGAAGTTTGTTATCATCAAAAATG
The DNA here is from genome assembly GCA_964526175.1 of uncultured Thermoplasmatales archaeon. Lineage (GTDB taxonomy): Archaea > Thermoplasmatota > E2 > DHVEG-1 > DHVEG-1 > SM1-50. The sequence goes on from CAZGIV010000036.1 coordinate 12,620, forward strand.
TTGTGTTCCCTTTGATATTTTTCGCGGTGTTGTTGATAATCAGGCCGTCGTATCAGATAGCGTTGCTTCTGGTATTGCAAAGTGCGGTGCCACCGGTTACTGCCATTTCGATTTTTACCAAGCGTGTTGGTGGGAATGAGTCTATTGTCAATCAATTTCTTCTCGGGAGTTTTGTGTGTTCCTTGGTTACAATCCCTGTTATGGTTTCGTTGTTTACCTTGTTTTTTTCTCCATAATTACTTATTTATCAGGTGGGCAGGAGTTGCACGCTGATTGAAAAATTCCTTTTGCCATGAATATTTTACAGATGCGGCAGGTTTCTTCGACGAGAGTTGCATCGGTGTTGTTTAGGATTCGTTCTGCAGAGAGATTGATTTCTTTGATGAGTTCTTGGTCATCTATGGTGATGTTTCCTCGTTTATGTGAGAGGTATTGGCAGACTGCTGCGGGTGTTATTCCAAGTTTCTCTGCTGCTTCTTTTTGGTTTAACCCGAAGTTGGTAATCATGCGTTCTGCGATTTCTTTTCTGATAACAGGAAGGCCGTTCCACATCACATATTCACAAGGAGTGCGTTTCATCAAAGGGTACAATTGTTATTTTATACTTATAATTAGTGTTTGTATTTTTTAAAAAAATGTCAGAGAGAGAGATATGGTAGGGAGGTTATGTATCAACGGACACATATGGGAAAGGTTTAAATAGAGTAGGTGCATTAACAATTGTTAATAGGGGTATATTGGAGATAAATAAGAAAGAATCTTTATACTTACATTAACACCGCGTGGAGATGTAAAAAACAAACGGGGGAATATATTTTTTCATCCCATCCTTTCCTCCTCTCCTCACCAACCTAATACCTCCGTTTGTCTTACATCTTCCACGATATTTTTCTTATTTCATTTGAAGTGGAGAGACAATGAACCAACTGTTTCAGAAAATTCAACTACTCAAAAACAGCGACGTACGTACCAAAGTAGAGAAACGAATCAAGGAATTCAAAACGATAAACAAAAACTCTGCAGATGAATTATTCATAGAAATGTGTTTCTGTATTCTAACTGCAAACTTCAGCGCAGAACGAGGCGTGCAGATCCATACTAAACTAAGCACATGTTTTCTTACCGATTCACAAGAAAGACTTACCCAGAAACTACAGAAAAGCGGCTATCGGTTCCCGAAGACACGGGCAGACTATATAACGAAATCATCAAAATCGAAAGATACCCTGAAAACGATCATCTCGTCGCTTCAAGGAGAAGAACGACGAGAATGGCTGGTGAAAAACATCAAAGGCCTTGGGTTTAAAGAAGCAAGTCATTTCCTCAGAAACATCGGATTTGATGAGTATGCCATCATCGATTCCCATATCCTTGACCTGCTCGAACGATACAGATTCATCAAAAAGCCAACGACGCTGACACGAAAAAAATACCTGGAAATCGAAAAGACCCTACAAAAAATCGCGATTAAAACCAATCTCACCCTTGCGGAACTTGACCTATATCTCTGGTATATGGAAACCGGAAAAATATTCAAATAAGAAGCGATATGAGGCACACAAACGGTGATATAGATGGACTATGAAGAAGTTATCCAGAAATTACACTCACTCGCAAACCCAGAGAACGTCAAGGGAATGGCACGCTATGGAATCAGTCAGAAAAACAACCTTGGGATATCGATTTATCACTTACGGCCACTGGCAAAAGAAATAGGTAGAAACCATGCTCTTGCGTTGAAGCTGTGGGACTCTCAGATCCATGATGCACGATTGCTTGCCTGCTTTATCGATGATCCAGAAAAAGTAACCCCGGATCAGATGGATGCATGGGCGAAGGATTTTGATTCATGGGATATTTGCGACCAGGCATGCACCAGTCTTTTCGATCTTTCCCCCTTTGCCTATGAAAAGGTGTTCCAGTGGGCAGACCATGAGAAAGAGTTTGTCAAACGAGCAGCATTTTCTCTTATCGCAGGATTGGTAGTCCATGATAAAAATAGTCCAGATCAGGTTTTTGAGCAGTTCTTCCCACTGTTAATCAAACATTCTGGTGATAACCGCAACTACGTGAAAAAAGCGGTAAACTGGGCGTTACGAAACATTGGTAAAAGAAACCTTTCTCTCAACAAGACCGCGATTAAGACCGCTAAAGAAATCCAGAAAATGAACGTACCATCAGCACGATGGATAGCATCTGATGCTATTAGAGAGCTAACAAGTGAAAAAATTCAACAGAGATTAGAAAGGAAAAAGAAGGAAAAATAAACGATTTTTTCCATCAGAGGCTGAGTGCTTGCACCGGGCATTCATCAACACATGTGCCACAGTCGATACAGGTTTCTTCGTTAACCTCGGCTTTTTCTGTTACTTTTATCGCCTCAACAGGACAAGCTGTTACGCATGCGCCACATCCGGTGCAGGTTGCTTTATCTACTTTTACTACCATAATGATTTACCTCGTTGCACCCCCCTGATACAAGTATTCCTATTTATCTTTTATTGTTTAGAGATAAGGAGGGATGAGGCGATAGATAAAGTGATAGAATATTAAAAAAAAAATGATGAATAAACCAGAGTATTGCTGAAGAATAAAATATATAAGATTACAGGAGATTAAATCATATGAAAATACTAAGATTGGGGGAATTATAATACGAAAAAAAATCATGATACTCGTTATAAGCATATTTTTAGTAAGTATTACGCCCGTCAGTGGTTTTTTTCCCCAAATTCCTGAAAACAGCATCAATAACGCTCCTCTTAAAAATGAGGGAGATCTCCCTTCGAAAACAAGTAATCAAGGAGGTTTCATAGGGGATTTTGATCCTCTTATCGATATCGAAGTAACGGTCGATATTATTTCCATACGAACATTAAATGACGATACCAACCCTGATTTTTTTGTAAAAGTCCTGATCAACTCAGAAGAATTTTTATCTCCT
>CAZGIV010000037.1:0-14836 GCA_964526175.1 uncultured Thermoplasmatales archaeon
TACCAAATGAATTCGGACATGAACTACTCTCCCCCAACCAATTTGGTTGTAAACGCAGAAATCAATACTTCCTTATATATTTTTTTAAAAAAAAAAGGTAAAAATGCTTAAGTGTGCACTATCTTTGATAAGTATACACCATTATCAGTAAATCCTACTTTTCGGTAGTATGGTTTTACACCAACCCCACTGAGTACAAATAACCGTTTTTTTCCCACCTGTTCAGAACAAATACGTTCTGCCTCATAAAGGAGTGTTTTCCCATAACCACGATGTTGGTATGCTTCGGATGTTCGCTCACCAAGAGATGCTTCACGGCCAAGTACTTTTAGCTCTCGTATAATCATGCAAGGTTCATCTTGGAGCTCAGAACGATGCGGGGTTGCTACATCTCGTAATCGCAAATAACCAACGACAACATCCTGTGTTTCATCCTCAAGAGAAATGAAATACTCCACGCTGTTACTGGCCGTATACCGACGAGGAACACAACGCAGTGAAAGATCAGTCAACATCTTTGTTTTTTCAGCGGGTACATGCCCAATTTCTCGGCATCGAATACACCGACATGACGTCCCATGCTTCTGCATTTCTTTCTCAACGTACTGTCGAAGATTACTTTTTTTAATCCCCGCACAAATTTCCTGTGCAGGGATATCTCGCTGTATTCGTTGTATTCGAACCCATTCAGGAATATCCTTTTTTACCCTAGCGATGAGAAGAGACGCTTGCTCTGTAGTGAGCGGTTCATATTTTCCCTCTCGCCAAAGATCATATAGTTTTGTTCCTTTAATAATGAGTGTCGGATATATCTTAATCATATCCGGTTTGAAGTTATCATCAGTGAAAATCGAGTGTAAGGCTTGTACGTCTTTTTTTTCAGTGCTTCCCGGCAATCCAGGCATCATATGATAACAGACTTTTAAACCTGCATCTTTCGCGATTCGAGTCGCAGCGATAGAATCAGAAACCGTATGCCCCCGTTCGATTCCAGATAAGATTGTATCGAAAATAGTTTGTACGCCTAATTCAACTCGTGTTGCACCTAAAGACAACGCATGATCAACATGTTGTAATCGAAACCAGTCTGGTCGTGTTTCAATAGTTAATCCTATACATCGTGATGGTGCTGTTTCGTTTTTCTTTTTTGCAGAATCTACTGTTTGTGATCGTTGAGTATTCAGAGCATCGTAACATCGTTTTACAAACCATTGTTGATATGCGGGTAGACGAGCTGTAAAGGTCCCACCCATGATGATCAGGTCAACTTTATCAGTCACATGCCCAATCGCATGAAGTTGCTCGATTCGACTTTTTACTTGTAGATACGGATCGAAATTGTTACAGCAGGCACGCATTGCAGCAGGCTCATATCCGGTATAGCTTTGTGGTGTATTACGCTCTGGTCCACCCGGACAGGGAATACATTTTCCATGAGGGCAGGTCTCTGGTGATGTCATAGCAGCAATGATTGCTACACCAGAAAGAGTACGGGTCGATTTCTTCCGTAGTAAGGAATATGCCTCTTGATTCTCTAATCGGTCTGTAGGGAGATATGCGAGAATTTCACTATCTCGTGGTATCGTTTGTAGTTTATATTTTTTACATAATTTCATTTTAACCTTATGTAGTTCGTCTTTAGATTGAATTTCTTTTGAAAGAATCAGTTCAACAACATCTTGGTAAAACGTCATTTGCTGGCGATATAGTACCCCTAGGTAAAAAGGCTTTGTTACAAGTGATAAAAAAAAAAAAAAAAAGAGATTTATGCGCAATATTTGTTAGCAGAGATTACTACGTTATGATTTTTTTATAAAGAAAAACTATCAGAGAAGAATATATTCTGTTAGCTTAGGCGATAAATGTGTTTTTTCTACAATATGTTCCTCTGTTACTCAAACTCGAAAACACCGAGAATTTCTTGGGTGGGGATATATTGTAGGACGATAATTCCTGTACAATTCGTCAGGGTTTCACCCGCAGTGACGTTACCAATAGGTAATGGATCGCAACTGCCCGCTCCGATTTCGTCAATATCACTCCAGAGAACATTATTAGAATTAATTGAAAGTACCTGTATGGTCTTGTTTATGGTATCTTGTTGAAAAACTATGGTAGGTGTTTGGGGTTGTTGAGGGTTTGGATCAATAAAACCTAAAAGTATACCAATTTTTACCCAGCGAAGAAGCCGAATTCCCCAGGTCATCGTCCGCCAGAGTGTAAATTTTGACTGAGTATAGATAAATAAAAGAGTACTTACTAATAAACGGAACACTCGATAATTATATATCTTCCAAAAGATTTTTTCAATCAATGTTTGATTGCCACTTTTCGGTTGTGGTCCCTCATTTTTATTAACAGGAATACCATCCGCTCGTTTGGTAACCAGCGACGAGAACGGTGCATTCTTCATTTTGTCGACAGCGTGCTGAAATTCTTCTGCGAGCTGCGGATAGTCTTGAGCAAGAGACTTGATAAAAACAACGAGTTCCTCAGCATTCATATTCTTTAATATATCATATGAAATGATTGAAGATGATAGTTCTTTTTGCACAGTTTGAATTTGAATCGCATTTGTTACAGGAACAAATACTATCAAAAGTATAGCTACAATACTCCCAACAATACTCCTTCGCTTCATACTATTTCACCAGTATGATAATATAAATATCAGGGATATAAATATTGCTATAGCTGTGAGTTGTTCACGTATCCCAAAAACCACGTGTTTTTACATATTGGAGCTCTGCTTGTAAGATGTCATGTAAAAATTTTATTTCCTTTTCCTCAGATTTTGTCAACTCTAGTTTATTGTATCGGCCAAGAATACGTGCTGCGGTGTCAGGGCCGATACCACGACCGACTAACGCAAGCAGCGCAAATCGCCCGTAGCTTAACACGAGACTTGCATTTTTATGTAAACGTTGAACTTCCTTGTTTTCTTCGCTGGTTCGATGTTTCTTTGAGAGCAATGGAATAAATTTTTTGTTGTACCGTCGAATTACTGCGATTTTAATCGCACCGCATTTTGAACACGTTGGTTGCATAGAGGCACGATTTACAACCGTATTCCATGAATGATGACAGTTGGTACACACCATTGTAATATCCGCGTCTTCTAATCGTTTCTTCAGTGCCATAAGAATGGATCGGTCTGCTCGTTGAGGAACCATAAGCCCCTGGATTGTCTCAAATCCAGTAAGGGCTATCGGCGATAATCCTTGGATATGGATTGCGATTTCTTCTTTCTGTATCTTTTGTAATATCTGAACGGTATGTTCAATATCCATGCGTTCCCAGAGGAGTTTGTCCAATGCCTCTTCAAGGATTAATGATTGTTCAAAAAGACCGAATAATCGTTTCATTCCTATCATCTTATAATCAAAGTCTTTACGTAGTGCACCGAATTTTCGTGCAACATGCACTAATTGCCAACGAAGGTATGTTGAATTTCGCAGAATCGTTTTCATGAGATACTCTAACGTCTCTGGTTTTATAGAGAAAAGAATTTCTTTAATACGTTCAGGAGGGATACGACCAGGCAGTTCAAGATTAATTCGATACGAATCACTATTAATTCCTATACTTTCACCAACGGCTTGTGCCAACACAGCAGAGATCAATCTACCGAGAGTCTCATTGACTTTTGTGCCAAAACAGGTATTGAGTACCATGGTCTTTTCATCAACATCAAAGGTAATTGTAGTATCATCGGGTACGATAAACCCTTCTTTTTTTTGAGTTTCGATGTACACGACGAACTTCTTCATCGTTTCCGCGTCACAGGGATATTGGGAGATTTCCTTGTTTTCCGCGACAAGTCTCCGTAGCATTCCTACTTCTTGGGCCACCTCAAATGGTACTGGGATGTCTTCACCTACCCATGAGGGGATAGTCCCGATTTCCTTAATCGGAGAGACCAGTAGTTCGTTATCTTCACGTTTAATAATCATCCATGGTCTTCCACGAAGGATAAATTTTTCGCCCTCAAATCCGCTACTCAAAACGAAGCTTTCATCAAGAGTGCCAATAGATTTCCTCGTGCTAATATCGATAACTGGATATGTTTTTTCATCAGGAATCATTGAAATATTATCAAGGAAATAATGTCGTGAGTTTGTTCGTTTCATTAGGACGATTTCATTTCGTTCTTGCTCTCGCCATATAGAGCGTTGATCTTTTAATTGATTAATAATGGACTCAAAGAGTGCCCATGAAAGAGTCGAAAAAGGATATGACCGTGTGATTATTTGATAAGCGGTTGTTGCCGTAATAGACCCATATTCCAATACAAGTGAAATAATTTGATTTGAGAGAACCGAGAGAGGGTTTTGTCGTACAGAAAATTTTTCTAACGTCCCTGTGAGTGCTCTACGAGCAATCACTAAACTTTCTGAGAGGTCTTCTGGGTTTGTCGCAAGAATAACTCCTTTTGACGTCTGACCGACCCGGTGTCCAGACCGACCAACACGTTGGACAATCCTGGTTACTTCCCTTGGTGAGTTATATTGAATCACAAAATCAGTATCACCAACATCTATTCCAAGTTCAAGAGAGGATGTACATACCAATGATTTTAATGTTCCATTTTTAAAGTCGTTTTCTGCTTCAATCCTCGCATGTTTTGATAAAGACCCATGATGAACACCGATTTTCTGATCATCTTGCCAGAGATGAAAACGAGATGCAAGAATTTCTGCTCCATCTCTTGTGTTGATAAATAAGAGCGTCGATGTATGTTCATCAATGAGTTCTTTGCATCTTTTCAGTAACGCAACCGATCTTGGTTCAATGGATAATTGATTTGCAAGTGGATAATCGTCGTTTTTAATAGACGGCATTTCAACGCTGATGTCGATATGTTTAGTCACATCGATTTCGAGAATCTCTACAGGACGAAACCGTGTTTTTTCTTTTCCACCGAGGTATCGAGCAACTTCGCTTGGCAAACCAATAGTTGCCGAGAGGCCAATGCGTTGAAACCCATGACCCGTCTTTTTTGTGATTTCTAGTAATCGTTCCAATCCAACGGCCAGCTGTGCACCACGTTCATCACCAGCCAACTCATGCACCTCGTCGACGACGACCCATCGAACACTTGTTAAATGTTTTCTAATGCGTCTACCGGTAAAGAGGATTTGTAAGGTCTCAGGTGTTGTAATTAACATATCCGGGGGCGATTGTGCTTGTTTGGCACGCTCACTCTGAGAGGTATCCCCATGACGGACTGAGATAGAGATTCCCAGCTGTTTCCCCCAGTCAAAGGTCCGACGAAGCATATCTCTATTCAACGCACGGAGTGGGGTAATGTAAAGAATCGATATCCCTTTTACGAGCGTATCAGAAGAGGAAGATTCTTTCATAATTAGATACTTATGAAAGATAGGAAGCAACGCCGATTCTGTTTTCCCCAGCCCAGTTGGAGCAATTAAGAGCACATGCTGCCCGTTGAGAATAGACGGAATTGCTTTCTGTTGCGGCTCTGTTGGTTGTTGAATGTTATTTACAGAGAGTAATTCTGTTATGCGATGATCAAGAAGATCAAAGACTGATTTCATTGCTAAGAGTGCATTTACCTCCGCTATTAGTATTTTTTCCTAAAAAAATGACACTTTTGTGAAAAAAAATAAAGATATAATAAGGTAATTTTATATGTTATTTTTCGGTTTTATTCATCGCTAAACAAATTTCAATTGAGGAAACATTTGATTTCCTGCCATCTTCGTTAGTAACCACTTCCGTTCCGATATCGATGCGTTTCACTTCAGCGTTTGTTAAAAATCGGTTGTGAGTTATTTCTGCAGCATCGACAGCTCTGCTAATCGCGTTCCCTCTTGCTTTTAGAACCACCTCAGGAAAGGTACCAGAATTTAAAAGTGCCATGATTGCAGTAACATAATTCATAGGTGGTTTGTTTCCGACATAAATAATGTTGCTGTCGGAATCGATTTTCTTTTTCGCATCCTCAGTCATACCAAATCTCGCTCCCCGGAAAAATGGTTTGCTTTTTTGCTTGCTAACAAGTGAAAATTCATTGCTCTTTAATAAAGAATGTGTTTTTTTTTAGAGTATCTTCAATGGATTTAGGTCGTTTTATCCGTAGTAATGGCCACTTGGTTCTTTGTCCTCATCGCTGCCTTCATGTTGTTTCACATCAAGAACATCAATAGCAAGGATCGCATGCAAAGGGACGATGCGTAATTTTTCTCCAGTAGCTTCAGGCATCGTGCGTAATTCAATGACGAGACCTGCTTCTTCGATTCCAATCGTAGCATATCCTCTGAAAATTCCTTCGGTTTCTAAGGAACTATCTCGTCCGCCTATTGAGATAATCTTATATCGTGATCCATCTATCAGTTTCCATTCTTCCTTTTTATCCATGTCTTCACTTCCTTTTTATTTCGATGAGTCTTTGAAGATGTTCGACGGTCTTGCCGTAATTCTCAACTGCTACTTTAATATGCGCTTCAACGAAATTCCATGCTTTTTCAAGATTTCCGTATCGTAATCTATACGCCTTTTTCTGTTGTTTGGATACCTCATCAAAAACCGATACTTCCTCAAGGATATCAAATCCCTTCAATTTGTTTAAATGTCTATAGACGGTTGGTCGCGATGTTTTTAATGTCGCTGCGATATCATCAACAAACCATGCCTTGGTAGGATGTTTCAGGAAAAAATCTGCAAATATTTTATAAGGAATCATAGGATTAGAGCCTTTCGAAAGATATCCTATTTGTTCAAAGAACATCTTTGCAGCGGTATCAAAATCCTCTTCACCGGTCAGTGGTGTATTACTGACTATTTGCATTTCGAATGTCATAGTAAAAACCTTCGTAACCCTGAATATACTCTCCAATTAATAACGTTTCTTTAACATGGAAAAGGAAAAAAAATATAAAGTAGTGTAGTACGCTTTATTTTAGAGGATCGGGAGGTAATGTTCCACTTCCCATTTCGTAACCTGCAGTCTATATGAATCCCATTCTTTTCGCTTCACATGGAGCATATTCTCGAATATATGGTCTCCTAGTGTTTCTCGGACCAATTCACTTTTACTCATCACGTCTATGGCATGCCCGAGGCTTTCAGGCAGTTGTTCTATACCATATTTTTGGCGGTCCTCTTCAGATAACGCATAAATATTTTTTTCAACGGGCTCTGGTGCCTCAAGTTTATCTTCAATTCCTTTCAACCCAGCAGCAAGCATTACTGAAAATGCAAGATACGGATTACAAGAGACATCAGGATTTCGAAGCTCACAACGTGTACCTTTCCCTCGTTTCGACGGGATCCGAATCAGAGCACTACGATTTTGGTTTGCCCATGAGATATAAGTTGGTGCCTCATATCCAGGGACGAGTCGTTTGTAGGAGTTCACGGTCGGGTTCAGGACACCAGAGAGTTCTTTTATATATTTCAGTAGACCTGCGATGAAATGATAGGCAACCGGGCTTAACTCATTTTTATCAGAAGGATCATAAAACGCATTTGTACCATCCATGGCAAAAAGTGACTGGTGCGTATGCATTCCCGAACCACACTGCCCATAGAGGGGTTTGGGCATAAACGATGCATGCAAGTTATGTTTCATTGCGATAACCTTTGTAATATACTTTAAAGTAATCACACGATCTGCGGTCGTAATTGCATCAGCGTAATAAAAGTTGATTTCCTGCTGACCATCAGCACATTCATGATGTGCGGTATACGGTTGGATTCCAACTTGTTCTAACGCTAAAGAGATATCTGCACGAACGCCTTCTGCAAGATCGCGATGTGATAAATCAAAGTACCCTGCGGTATCATTTGGCGTAACCGTTGAATTCTCCCCATTTTTTTTAAATAAAAAGAATTCACATTCAGGACCTGTATTGTAAATATAACCAAGTTGCAAAGCTTTTTTAACCATTTTTTCCAAAACATATTTGACATCACCTTCGAATCGTTTCCCATTTGGCTCGAAGATATCACAGTTAAGTTTCGCAGTTTTTCGTTGTTCAACACTTTCAGGGAGAATAACAAAACTTGCTGGATCAGGTTTAGCGATTTTATCTGACTCTTCAATGGTTGCATATCCTGCAATTGATGAGGCATCAAAAGGCACACCCTCATCTAATGCTATCTCCAGTCCGTTCACAGGTATAACGATGTTTTTTGGCATTCCAAGGATATCTATAAATTGTAAGCGAACAAAAAGAACTTTACTGTCACGAACCATCGCCAAAATAGATTCCTTAGCCCATGTTTTCATATTATTTTTTTCTATCAAATCCCTCACCTTATTACCGTTGTCAATTACAACAAGAATGGAATATTTTACCTTAGAACCTGTATGAAGATACTATATTTATATCTTGTCGAATTTCACGAGTTTTGGAATTAAAAACGACGTTTTTCTTTAAGTATGCTTGTGTTCTAAGTATCAATAAATTCCTTTGATTTTTTATTCAACTTCAAGGAAAAAATACGTCGTACTTTGAACTACTATCGTTCATAGGTGTTATGTAGATTTATTGCATTAAAAAAAACCGCCTCCGTTCTGATATTTTTTTAAAAAAATATGTAGGAAGGTTTAATTATATGATACTCGTTAAATAATGATATAAATATCGTAAAAAAAATTTATTGAAAGGGAGACTAATCATGAGTAAAAAGATAATAAAATTGCTAATAGGCCTAATAATTTGCATTTTATGTGCGCCAACAGCGCTGAACGTTAACGGGACCATCTTCAATAGCAATACTATGGATGGATCAAAAAACAGCGAAATTTCTAATGAACGATGTATTACGATACCTGATTCATCAGTCCTGTTGAAACTTTGGGATCAAAAGCTGAATACTGGTGAGTATGTACCATTTTATTCGATAAGTTTAGATGGTGGAAAATCTTATGTGAGATCTGTACAACCCGCGTATGAGATTGGACTGAGATATGCTCATTTCGACCCTTTGAACGGCGAACCATTCATTGAACCTTTTTTAACAGCAAGCGATGATACTCATTTATTTATCGTTCAGTTCTTCACCCAGCCTCTTCAAGAATTTCAAGAAGCGATAACAGCACGTGGCGGTATAGTGCGTCACTATATTGCTCAATATGCTTACCTTGTTGAAATGAGCCTAGCGACAGGACCACAGATTGCGTCACTCCCTTATGTACGGTGGATAGGTCCATATCACCCCGCCTATCGACTTGAAGAATACATGCTCAATAATATAGAAAACGCTTACCAACTATACCCGATCCAACGATATAATATCCAGGTGCTTTCTGTTGAACAAAAGAACATCATTTCAGCTCGTATCAAGACACTAGGTGGAATTGTTGAAAAAGCAGATGCAGGAAAACTTCTTGTCGAAGCAACGTTAACACCAAATCAGCTTTTCTCAGTAATCCGTTGGGACGAGGTATTGTTTGTTGATCGATGGAGCGCTTATCAGACCGATATGGATATTGCCCGGGAAATTGGTGGTGCAAACTATATTGAGTCTGTTGCAGGGTACAATGGCAGCGGCGTTCGAGGAGAAGTATTTGACGCAGGGTTTAATCTTGCTCATGTTGATTTTCAATCCAGACCATTAATCCTGCATGGGACTGTAGGAAGTGATTCCCATGGAGCATCAACCTCAGGGATTGTCTTCGGGGACGGAACCGGTAACCCAAAGGGTCGCGGAATGCTTCCAGAAGGTCAAGGAATCGTCGGTGACTACAACTATATCGGGTTAGAGGGGACAAATAGGTATATCCACACCGGAGAGTTACTACAAGACCCATATTTTGGGGTATTTGAGACATCAAGTGTTGGAAGCGATCGGACGACACAATACACCACAATATCTGCGGATACCGACGCAGCACTCTTTGATTTCGACATCCTCCATTGCCAATCTCAAAGCAACGCGGGAGATCAAATGTCACGGCCACAAGCATGGGCAAAGAACATTCTCTCCGCTGGTGGTATGTACCACTATGATACGCTAACAAAAGATGATGACCAATGGAATTACGGGGGAAGCATTGGACCAGCCAGTGACGGGAGGATTAAACCTGATCTTTGTTCCTTTTACGATTGGATTTTTACTACGACCTCAGGGAGTCCAACAGCATATACCGATAACTTTGGCGGTACAAGCGGAGCAACGCCGATCATCGCTGGTCATTTCGGTTTATTTTACCAGATGTGGTCAGACGGTATCTTTGGAAACGAGGTGAACCCAGGCGGTACTGTCTTTGAAAACCGGCCCCATATGACGACCGCAAAGGCGATGATGATCAACACGGCTGATCAATACCCGTTCAATGGAACCTCTGGTGATAAAACTCGTATGCATCAAGGGTGGGGTATGCCGTCTGTGAAAAACTTGTACGATTTACGAGATAACTTCTATATTATTGATGAAACAGATGTGCTTCAACCCTTTGAAACATCAACACATATGGTTGCCGTTGAGGCTGGTTCGCCGTCTCTAAAGGTAACAATGACGTATGCTGACCCTGCGGGAAACCCAGCGGTTCAAACACAACACCGAATTAATGATTTAACGTTGAAGGTTATTTCCCCGTCGAACGTAATTTATTGGGGAAATAATGGCCTTCGTAACGGTGTGTGGTCTCAACCTGGTGGTACTGCGGATACAAAGGATACCGTTGAATGTGTTTTTGTTCAAAATCCTGAAGCAGGGACGTGGACAATCCAGGTGTCAGCAGATGAAATAATTCAGGATTCTCATGTCGAAACACCAGAACTAGATGCAGACTATGCCTTGGTGGTAAGTCCAGTGTTATCCGCACCTTTCCCTCCACAGATAAATGGAGCAATAGAAGGTGACATTGGTAGACAGATGGATTTCACCTTCGTCACAACAGATCCGGGGAATTCGAACCTGTATTATTGGATAGAATGGGGTGATGGAAGCTATGACGAATGGCTTGGTCCATATACCTCAGGAACTATCGTAACCATCTCGCATACATGGTCTGATAAAGGGAACTATTCGATTACTGCAAAAGCAAAAAACACCTTTGGAAGTGAAAGCGGTTGGTCAGAGCCATTTGTAATTACGATTATTGCACCGAAACTTGAGATTGGTGTTCTTTCCGGTGGACTTTTTAAAATTAAAACAGTAATCAAAAACACAGGTGCCATTGACATTATGAATGTTCAATGGAATATCACTCTAACGGGTGGTGCATTTATCGGAAAGAAAACAAGCGGATCTCTGTTGAACATTCCCCCTGGGGGGGAACGATCCATTACCTCAGATTTCATTCTTGGACTAGGAAAGACTCTGATAACGGTCACTGCATCGAACCCGTATAGCTTGGTTACCAGTTCACAAAATGCGACAATCCTTCTGTTTTTCATTAAACTGTGAACCCTGTAGTCTACGAGAGGTACCAAAATTCGTATATTACTTACACTCCATTAGAACGTAGTTAACAAAACATTTACATAGGGTTCATAAAATTAGTGGATGAATGACTAGTATACTTCGCTGTCAAGCTTGTCATAAAGAATATCCATCATCTGAACCGATATGGAGGTGTATATGCGGCGGGGTGTTAACTCTTGATTTTCATGCCCGGTTTCCTATTGATAAAATACGAAAAAGAAAACCAACGATGTGGCGATACCGAGAAGCGCTTCCCATCGAAGACGATAAACATATCATCTCATTTGATGAAGGATTCACTCCACTCGTTGAAGACCAGTTTTTTGGAAAAAAAGTATTGTTAAAACAAGATCATCTTTTCCCAAGTGGATCGTATAAAGACCGCGGAGCGTCGGTACTGGTAAGCAAGATAAAAGAATTGGGAGTGAAAAAGGTCGTTGAAGATTCATCAGGGAATGCTGGTGCTGCGATTGCGGCGTATAGTGCGAAAGCAAGCATCGAATGCCATATCTATGTCCGTGAAAAAACGTCCTTGGAAAAACTTTTACAAATCGAACGGTATGGTGCATGTCTTAAAAAAATTCCAGGTACTCGGGAGGATGCTGCAAAAGCAGCATTGCAACAAGCACAAACAATGTATTATGCAAGTCATTACTGGAATCCTTATTTTTTCCATGGAACAAAGACATGTATATTCGAAATTGTAGAACAACTTGGGTGGAATAGACCAGATAAAATTATTACTCCAGTTGGTAACGGAACACTGCTTTATGGATTGTATATTGGTTTGAAGGAGTTGCAACAAGAAAATATCATTGATGACCTTCCGATAATCATTGGAGTACAAGCAGAGAACTGCGCACCATTAGAATATGCATGGAAGAAACATAGCGCAACAATTACGTATCAAGAAAAAAAAGAAACAATTGCAGATGGGATTGCTATTGTTAACCCATTACGGTTAACAGATATTCTTTCTGCAGTCAAAGAAACAAATGGTGTTATTATCACCGTAACAGAAAAAGAGATTCTCGATGCGCTACTTTGCACCTTACGAAAAGGATATTACATTGAACCGACCTCTGCGGTTGCAATTGCAGGGTTTAAAAAATATCTGACAAAACAAGATGAAGTCGTCGTCTTACCATTAACCGGACATGGACTCAAAGCAAATAAAACATACGTGAAAAACGAATAACTTGGTTTTTTAAGCAAATTATAGTTTTTTTCTAAAATTATGAAAAATTTAAGGGTTGTACCTGGAAGAGATACTAGCAAAGTATTAAAAGGAAATAGTGATACCAAACCATCAAAAAACCGGAGGCATAGTTATGGATAAATCTGTAGAAGAATTCATGGTAAAAGTAAAAGAAAAAAACCCAGGTGAGAAAGAATTCCACCAAGCGGTACAAGAAGTCGTTGAAAGTCTCATGCCATATATACAGAAAAACCCTAAGTACAAAAAGGCGAAGATTTTAGAGCGCATGGTTGAACCTGAGCGGGTCATCATGTTCCGTGTTCCTTGGCTTGATGACAAAGGGGAAATTCAGATAAATAAAGGATACCGTATTCAAATGAATAGCGCAATAGGTCCATACAAAGGAGGACTACGTTTTCATCCCAGTGTCAATTTAGGTATCTTGAAATTTTTAGCATTTGAACAAGTGTTTAAAAATAGTTTAACCACGCTTCCGATGGGGGGCGGGAAAGGAGGATCTGATTTTGATCCCAAAGGAAAAACCGATAATGAGGTCATGAAGTTCTGTCAGTCTTTTATGACTGAGCTGCTTCGCCATATTGGTCCAGATACTGATGTACCGGCAGGGGATATTGGTGTTGGTGGTCGTGAAATCGGGTTCTTGTTCGGACAATACAGAAGACTTAAGAATGAATTTACCGGTATACTTACGGGGAAAGGATTGAACTGGGGAGGAAGTCTCATCCGACCAGAAGCAACAGGATACGGTGCGACTTATTTTGCTTTGGATATGTTAAAAACGAAAGGAGAATCATTCAAAGATAAAATATGCTTGGTATCAGGATCAGGAAACGTTGCCCAATACACTGTCGAAAAAATAAATCAACTGGGTGGAAAAGTCATCACATTATCTGATTCATCAGGTATGATTTATGATCCTGCAGGAATCGATGAAAAGAAACTTGCATATGTGATGGATCTTAAAAACGTGCAACGAGGACGTATCAAAGAATACGCAGAGAAATATAAATGTGAATATCAAGCTGGCAAAACACCCTGGCATTTACCCTGTGATTGCGCATTTCCCTCAGCAACACAAAATGAGGTTAATAAACATGATGCAAAAGCCCTTATCGACAATGGCTGTATGCTTGTCGCAGAGGGAGCAAACATGCCAACTACTCCTGAAGGTGTCGAAATTTTCCTAGAACACAAAATCCTGTATGGACCAGGAAAAGCAGCAAATGCAGGTGGTGTGGCGACCAGTGGTCTTGAGATGTCACAGAACAGTGCACGTATCTCCTGGAGCAGAGAGGAAGTTGATAAAAAACTGCAATGGATTATGTCACAAATTCATCACTCTTGTGTGAAATATGGAAAAGAAGGCGACTACGTAAACTATGTAAAAGGAGCAAACATCGCAGGGTTTGTCAAAGTCGCTGATGCCATGATTGACCAAGGACTTGTTTAAATAAACAATCCTTTTCCTTCTTTTTTTTATTTATTTTCCTTCATTTTGACAGATTATGACTTAACGATTAATTCATATATATGAGATTCTTATGGTATGTAGTATACTACACGACATCCCTTTTGTATATACCTCGTATTAATCATTTCTTTTGAAGAATAAGAGTATCTTATAAAAGACAGAAAGAAAAAGAGAATTATCCTATTTGTTCCCTATTTATCCTTTATTACTAAATTATTTATATAGGTTTACAATACATGGTGGGCGAAGAAGAGGCGCATAAACTATGCAAGTAAAACAGGAATTTAAACAAGAAAAAGGAACAACCGGAGTTTATAAAAAAGAAAAAGAAGGCTTTAACCCCTTCAAAATGGCTCAACAACAATTTGACAGGATTGCAAATCAACTTGATCTAGATGAACCAACACGAGAGTTGTTACGAAATCCACTGCGAGAATACAGTTTTTCAATCCCGATCCGCATGGACGATGGAACCATGAAGGTATTCCGAGGATTTCGAGTTCAACATAATGATGCACGAGGACCCTGCAAAGGGGGAATTCGCTTTCATCCACAAGAAACCCAGGACACGGTTCGCGCACTCTCTATGTGGATGACCTGGAAATGTTCTGTTGCTGATATCCCTCTGGGTGGATCAAAGGGCGGCATTATTTGTGATCCCCATAACCTCTCAGAACGTGAGCAAGAGAACCTCTGCAGAGGATGGGTACGACAAATCGCCCGCGATATCGGACCGGTCCGTGATG
>CAZGIV010000038.1:0-8521 GCA_964526175.1 uncultured Thermoplasmatales archaeon
GTATCACTGGTGGTATCTTATATCGAGAACGATAAAGGGGTCTGATGCGGAAGTCGATGACTTCGTTTTCAAGGTCCCGCGTGGTCTGTTCTGCGACTGCGTTAATGATCCTTTTACAGGTTTCCCCACAGTAGATCGGGATATCTTTATGTAAAAAAGAAATATAGTTCGCATGGTCTGCATGCGCATGGGACAAGATAACTGCTGATACCACGGGGTCTTGAGGTTTTTTTCCCGCGTGTTCAAGAAGATCAGTTCGATAGATACCAGGAAGGTCGGGAAGTAAGCCCATCTCCAGAAAATCTCCGATGCCGTTGGCTGTTCTTGGGTTAAGGAACTCCTCAAAATACTTGCCTCTACGAGAAAAACTCATGCCGAAATCAAGAAAGAGTTTCGTCCCCTGGTCATCGAGCAGGATTTTGTTCCCCCCGATTTCATCAACGCCACCATAGAACGTTACCTCAACCATTACCGCTCCCCGTTTTTCTTCTCATAAATAGAAAGTAGGATACATAAAGATTCGTACAATGATACGAAAAGAAGAAAAAAAGGAGATAGCCTATTCGATGCTGACTTTGAACCCACCGTTATCTTTTTTCTTTTCCTTTTTATCAAGGACAATGTCCAGGATCCCGTTCTTATAGGTCGCCTTCGTTGATTTTGTTTTTACGTTGCAAGGAAGATCGATGAGTTTATGGTATTTACGTTTCGGTGAGTCTACCTTGATTTCCAGGGTCCCCTCGGTCGCGATGAGATTTATGTCATCTTTCTCAACACCGGGTACTTCGACGGTGATGGCAACATCGTTTTCCCCTTCGATGATATCGGTGAGCGGCTTGATTTCATCAGAGATTGTTGATTCTCCTCCGGGGGATTTTATCGATCGGTTACCGAAATCCTCTATCTGGGGTTTCCCATCAGGACCAAAATCGATTTTATACCCATGCACGATGGGTTTTCCTGGTTGGGCGTTTGAAAACATTTTCATCATTTCTTCTGCCATTTTCTTGATATCATCCATTACTTTATCATCGCTGAAGATATCTCGTATCCTGTTTTCATTAAAGATATCACGGAAAATATCATCGTCTCCTTTGAATGGGTCTATTGGGTTTCGTTTTTTTCTTTCGTTATTTTCGTCGTCAAAAGCATTCATATCCTACTACCCCCTTTTTTTGGTTCTTTTCGATATACTACTTATCAGAACTACTATATATATGTTTCGTCTTAGTTTTCGAGTTCTCGTTGCAGCTCCTCCAGAAGAAGTCTTGCTCGTTTGTTCAGTTTCTTTGGTGTCATCACCTGAATAAGGACATAGAGATCACCAGACCCGGACCCATGGATTTTAGGCATACCACTTCCTTTTAATTTGAACAGGGTTCCATTTTCTGTTCCTTCCGGGATTTTAAGACGATCTCTGCCTTGGAGCGTCTCAACCGAAAGGGTCGCCCCAAGAGCTGCCTGAGGAAAGGAAATAGAAAATTTCCTGTACAGGTCCGCTCCCCGTCGATCAAAGACCGGGTGATGCTTCATATGGACGACGACGTAAAGGTCGCCACTCTGATGTACTCCTTGCGGGTGTTCCCCTTGTCCGGCAAGCCGGAGGTGAGCTCCATCTTCGATTCCACGGGGGATGCGTAACTCGATTTTCCTTATCTTTTGTACACTACCTCGCCCTCGACAGGAAGGACATGGGTCTTCGATGAATGTTCCCTGTCCATGACATTTGGAACATTCGGTAATCTGGGTGAACATGCCAAACGCGGTCCGACGGGATACCTGCAGCTGCCCCGTGCCTCGACAGGTTGAGCATTGTTTTGGGCTGCTCCCGGGTCGCGCACCACTTCCCCTGCAAGTCTCACAAAGCTCTGTCCGGGGAACCTCCAGTTCGGTTTCCATTCCCCGGTAGGCATCCTCCAAGGATATCTCAATATCAAATCGAATATCGTTTCCTCGAGAGGCACGCGCATGGCGGGTAAACCCATTCCTACGGCCAAAGAACTGCTCGAAAATATCGTTAAAATCAAACCCTGTTCCTCGGAAGATGTCACCAAAATCCGCTCCTCGGAAGATATCCTCTGAGGTGTATCGTTCATCAATACCTGCATGACCGTGCTGATCGTACATTTTTCGTTTCTCATCATCATGCAGGACTGCGTACGCCTCTGAGATTTCCTTGAATTTATCTTCTGCTCCTTTGTCTTTGTTCTTATCAGGATGGTATTGCAAGGCGAGTTTCCGGTATGCTTTCTTTATATCGTCTTTTTTTGCGGAATGCTCTAGTCCTAGGACCTCATAGTAATCTTTTTTTTCCATAATTCTAGCGATGGTACATTCAAAAGGGGTATTTCTTTTTTATTATCACCGTGGTTGGTTTATAGGAGTATGCGGACTATCTGAAGGAGGATATCACCCAGGATGAAGCTGACCAGGAACCCAGCTAGCAATGGGACCATAAAGGGGATCTTTGGGGTGACCCAGATTTCTGTTATCCCGAGCTTTTCGAATTGGGCAAGTTCTTCGTCGATATCGAAATTCTTTGGCATATACATGAGTTTTCGTTTCCCGTCTTTTATCTTCTCCAGTGGCCAGACGAACTTTTGTTTTGCTTTTTCAATCGAGGTGACATAGCCAAGCATACAATGGGGGAACCGAAGGTTCCGCTTGCTGCTGTTATAAATCAAGAGGCTGATTGGGATAAAGAGAAAAAGGATTGTTGCGTTTGCAAAGATGGTCCAGGATCCAGGAAGGAACGATTTCCAGAAGGGGAGCATTCCCATGAGCGGTTGGATGGGAACTAGTATGGCTAGTGCCATGAGTGCTTTAGCGTCCGCACCACCGAACAGGAGACGCATTTGGAAGAATAGGTACATTAGTGCGATCATGATGGGAATAAAGACAAGATACCAGATGTTCGGGAACCCTCCGTCTAGGTACTGGATCAGTAAAAGGATTGCTCCGATGAGTCCCATGATGACCCAGAGGATGTTTGCTGCCCGACGGGTTTTCATATCGGTATAGGAGGCGTACGCGAGCAGTAATGTCCCTGTTATCAGTCGAATTGCATTCAAAATTGTTGCATCAACCATCATAGAGCAGAGAAACAGAAAAGACCATATTAATGTAATTGATTTAACCTCTAAACTGTTCTGGGGTTGATGTATGTTTGAAGAATTAGTAGGATCAGGAGTGTTGATTCATCATTGGGACACCGATGGGATTTGCTCTGCACGGCTCTTGCTTGAGAAACTCCCAAAAGATATCATCAATAAGACTCCAGTGCTTGGGAATTATTTTCTCACAGATGAAGAGATAACGACGTATGCATCCTCTGATTTTGTAATGGTCGTGGACATGGCATTACCTGAGGAGAATATCCTGCGGTTAGCAAAGAAGACAAAGGTGTTCATCTTTGATCATCATCTGCAACAGCTGATACCTGGTGTATCTCATCATAATCCCATTGCTAAGGGAGAAGACCCGTTGTTGTATCCGTCCGCAAGCTGGATCGTGAACGATTTCCTTGGCAATCCGGTGAATGTCTTTGCGTTGCTTGGCATTGTTGGTGATCATGAGAAACGCATTCAGACGAACAAAGAGTTCTATGCAAAGATTACTGATTTCTGTTCCCGGGAGCATCTGAGCTTTGATGAACTGCTGATGATGGTCTCGCTGATTGATTCAAGTTATAAGGTTGGTGATCGCAAAGCTGTCGAGGAAGCACCACGTCTTCTCTTAGGATATACGGATGCTCATAGGATCCTGCAGAATATCCGCTGGAAGAACAATCTGGTCTTACTTGAGGACGAAATAGTAAAATACGTCAATGAACCATTTGAAGAAAAAGGACAGATTCTGTTAAAACGAATTCATACGAAATTTAACATTATCTCAACAGTGACACGAAGGATTGCCTGGACGTTAGGGAAAGATACGGTGGTGGTCAATACTGGTTTTTTCAAGGATATGGACCAGATCTATGTGCGCAGTGCAAAAGATCTACAACCGTTGATACAACAAGGCAAAATGCTTGGGTATCGCTGCGGAGGGAAGACCGAGGTGCTTGGGGCCGTGGTTCCGAAAGAAAGAACAGAGTCGTTTGTTCAGGGGATTTTTCGTTTTCTATCCAGTAATAATAACTCAAAAATATGAGCCTGAATCATAATTCATTTTACGGTTTTTAAATTCATTATTGAATTTACCATTGGTGTTTCTTTTATGTCCCTCGTGTCAATGCTATCGATACTGTCTAAAATTCTATTAATGATATCATCAATGGTTTCGCCAAATCTCCCTTTTTTTATGAGTCTGTCATAGGTCTCTTTTTTAATTCGTATTTTCTTTGTGTGCATACTCTCACGACATTATTTATCCGGAGTCTGTACTTTTGGAAAAAGATTTTGGTTTTCCATTTCTTGTATGATTTTCTGATAGATGCCTTTACTGTTTGTCATTTCTTCGATTGGGATCACGAGATCGATAATGATTTTGTTCAATAGTTCAGATTCTTTTTTATTGTTGACAATAATCCTCCAGTTAATATCTGAACAAAGATACCGAAAAATATCCTCTACCTGGGTCTTTGTCAGTTCGACATTCAGATATTTATTATGAATGTACTCTCTGCATTTTTCTAATGATGTGACTAATCCTTTCTGTACGGGTATCCGTTCTGTTGTCGATGAACCATAAATAGTAATACCATCTTTAATTTCAGGTGGTGCTGGTTTTGTAATAGTTATACATTCGTAGTGTTCAGCGATAATCTTGTTAATTACCCGGGTTGTGATATAAAAACCAGTGGTCATCCCTTCTTTCCTCCTAGATGCTCTGAAAATGTAATGCAGTATTATATTTTCTTAATAATTAGATATAAATCTATGTCGAGAAAATGTCAAAACGAAAAAACATCTGGTCATTCCAAGGAATCCTTGTAAATCCAGGTTCTCCGCAGATAAAAGGAGATTCGGAGAACTCGTGAGATAACAATGAGAAGATCGTCGTGAAATGGCTTTGTTTTTCACAACGTTTCTATATAACGTTTTTATGGTGAGAGTAATACCTGCTTAATTCTGTCCCAATGCCAAGGGCGGATAAATATTTTTAAAGAAGTCTTTTAAGTCTGGTGACGTTTCCTATACATGATGAGCCGGGGGGCATCTTATCTGGTTTTTCGTTCCGTACATACGAAAGTTCTCTTGAATTCAGCTCACCAATCAATTTTCCTATAGCTTTAAAAAAGGCTTGAAGGTATTATTTACTAGATGGGGAGAAAGACCTTTAAAATGATACCCATATATACTATCATCGGACAAGCATTGACACGGTTTTAATTTTTATTTTTTGAGATTAATGCTGCTATGAATCCTATGATACCAGTAACGATACAAATTACCCCTGTCATGTGAATCCCAAGCATAATCCATTGAGAATTTTCCAGAGTAGTAATAGGTGATTCGCCTAATAGTGCGAAGATAAAAACAATAAGTCCTATCCCAATAAATATAGTACCAAATAAGAAATCAAATCGATTGTATATTAATTTAAATTTACTTTCACCTGTTTTTTTCATTTTTGTATCATCATTCATCTTGCATCACTTCCATCCACCTTACATTTTCGTAATAATTAATCCTTTAAAAATATTACCATAAAAATCAGAAAACAGAAGCTTTAACACGGTTTTAACCCTGAAATTTTCATGTTATTTTATCGTTTTGAAAATCTACCCAGAAAGTTTAATGTATCGAAAATGATACATATACTATTATCTTGATAATTATGAATAGAATTAAACAGAACGTGGCTGTATCGGAAATACTCGGAACAGTTCTCCTGTTAGGTATAGTGGCAGTGTCATTCAGCGTTTTATATTACAATGTAAATTCGATTCCACCCCCCAATAATCCTCCAAATGTCACGATTATTGGTACGGTTGAGGGTAACAATCTGGTGTTTGAACATAAAAAAGGTGATTCATTAAACTTAGATACCACAATTACACTAAACATGAATATTAAAAACGAGACGTTTTTGGTAAAACAATATTTAGACGCAGATGCACTACAAGATGGAGAATGGAACATCGGGGAGAGAGTAATCTATCCATTTTCTTATAATCTCAGTAACATCCGAAGTTATTTTGCCGTCAATCTTAATGTCGCAGATAAAGAAAGCAATTCGCTTGTCTTTATAGGTACTCTTGATGTATATCCAGAAACCGATTTAAAGCTAACCATGACTGTTGATAATCTCTATCCATCCATTGGATCAAAAGTGAATTTCACAATCTGTGTAACAAATCAAATTGGGGGTACACCTGCAAAAGACATTGAAATCCTCAGTATTTTATCAAAGAATTGTTCCTATTTCAGTAACCTGACGTCAAGCGGATTGTATAACTCGGATACAGGTATATGGACTATACCTTCTCTGGATAGTGGGGAATCTGCCTGTCTTACACTTACCGCAATTGTTGTACTTACCTCAACGCCGACTCAGTTGGCTATGATACTCGATGGTTCTGGGAGTATTTCAAGTCATGATTGGGAGATCATGAGAACTGGTCTAGCAAATGCAGTTTATAATTCCTCGATATTTCCACATGATGGAGCAGTGGAGCTAACTGTTGTTCAGCTTGGTGGTCAAATATCTAGGGCGTGGGATGATAACTGGGATGATTATTCCTCAAATTGGATTAGAACTAGTACCGCCCATAATTATTCATATCCATATAATTCGTATTCCGCAGGCTCTAATTATCATCATGAGGGTAGCTTTACATGTAATAATTTAGATACTAGTGATGCTTCATCTATTACAATTGATTTTTGGTATCAATTAGATGATACGGAAAACGGGGACTTAATACTCTCTTATTATAATGGAAATAATTATGTTACTATTGCAAATATTGGTGGTGGGCAAGAAGATAAGTGGTTACATTATACAGATGCATTAGATATAATTAATGACTCCCAATATTTTAAATCAAATTTTAAAATACGCTTTACCTCAAATTTAGATAATGGGGAAAATGTTTGGATTGATGATGTTGTGATAAGAAAAGATTCAGATTTTATATTAAAAGATGGATTCGAATATTATTATGCTTATGCCCGTCCAGAAATTGGACCAATTATTGTGACTAATTCAAATAAACAATCAATATCAAATCAAATAAAAAATATAAATCAAATGGGAGGTTATACTCCGATTGGATGCGGTATAAGATTAGCAGCAGATCAATTACATGATATGGGAGCTTTTAATATAACTAAAAGACAACTCATAAACTTAGTAACAGATGGAAAGCCAAATTGTGTATGGGTTCCCGGGTTATATAATGGGTTTATAATAGGGCAAATTATAGGGGAAAATCAAAACGGTTGGAATCTAGGGAAACAAGATTCAGAGGACGCAAGATCATATTTGTTGAATACGCTACAAATGAATCCAAATAAAGACGAATTTGACGCCCTTGGAGTAGGTGTTAATGGTACGTTTGGAAGTCCAGATATTGCTTGGTTAGAAAATAAGATCGTCTGGCCTCAGCCCGGTCGTGTTGCACCGCCGTACGTAGCAGGATGGGTAAAAACAATAACATCGTATCAGAGTTTTGAGGAGACTATTAAAGAAATATTCAGGACTTATTTCGGTATTGCCAACAGCAATACTGTAGCAATTATTTCTTCAACCCCGACAACTGATCCAAACCCTGGAAATAATGAAGCAAGTATCGTTTTAACACCAGGTTAGAGCAACTAATATAATTATCCATTGATACTTTACCAATAGACCAATCTCAACTAAAAAAAGTATATTAACCCGGTTAATACTCATATCCGCTTGAACTTTTTATTATATCGTAATGATTCGTATGAACGATGTAATTTTCTCATTTTGTAAATCTACTTCAACAATTAAAAATATTAGTAATGATAGAATAATAGAGTATAACATTGAACGTGATGTGGGTGAGGCGTTATTCTGAACAATTAGATGCATAACATAGTGAAAAACGAGAGAGAAAATGAAAATAGAAGATGAAGTTGAAGTCATTCTGCTTGATGGTTCTGTTATCATTGGTAAGTTATTAGAAAAAAGACAGGCGGGTATACTAGTCAAAAAGAATGAATACGATGCTTTCTGCAGAGAGAAAACAATTTCCATTGAGATATTTATTCCTCATACCGTCATTAAAAAGATAAATAAAAGGGATCTACCATTGTTGAAGTTAAAAGCGTGTCAATGCTTTTTAAGTCAGGCTAAATGTTTTTAAAGAAGTAATGGATACATCCTAATAATCTGAGGAGAATCAATGGTAAATTGCGAAATATGTAAGCAAAAAATTTCTCTGTCTAATATTTATGTTGACAAGAAAACTGGAAAAGCACAAAAATATTGTCGATCCTGTGCAGAAACAATGAAAAGCGAGGAGAAAAAGGATATGACTCTTAATAAAGAAGATGAAGAAAAAATTCAAGATATAACACAAGATGAAGAAAAAATTCAAGATATA
>CAZGIV010000038.1:8621-14815 GCA_964526175.1 uncultured Thermoplasmatales archaeon
AGATGAAGAAAAAATTCAAGATATAACACAAGATGAAGAAAAAATTCAAGATATAACACAAGATGAAGAAAAAATTCAAGATATAGCACAAGAAATCCAACATTTTGGTAATCTGCCTAACTCTGAAACTGATATCGTGACTCGCGACATGCTTGTCGATAGTATAAACTCCTATTTAGGCGAAAATCCGCTGAACATAAAAGATGGCGATTATTGTTACATACGGATCGTTGGGAATCATCTCGAGATTGGACGAGCAAAAGTAGTCATGGAAGAATAATCCAGTTTTTTTTATCATTTTAATGCGCACAAAAAACCATTGAGTTTTAAAATCGTATTAATACAACCAAATGATAGGTGTTTAATGAATATGTTTTTATAGAAGCAAGCGTTTTTGATATTGTAACTTGAAGTGATGGGAATGAAAACTCCGGGAATTAAAAAAAATGAGATTATCACTCGCGATCTGCTTGATGACAGGATAAACTCTTTGATCGGTAAAGAAGGATTGAATATAGACAATGGCGAGTATTATTATATAAAAACCGTGGGAAATCATCTTGTGGTTGGACGTGCGAAAATAATTCTGGAGGATTAACTCCACTCTTTTTTTCATTGAGTTGCATTAAAAAATATGATAGTATATCTGTACGATTGAAGGTTTTTTTTTATGGTGGGAACTGTAACTCAAAGAAAAAAAAGGTAACAAAGGATGCAGAAATTTTAATCCTATTCTGATGGAAACTGCTTTTTTGTTAAGTTCCTTTAGAAATTGTTCCCCGCCCTCGTTCTTTACTCCAAGTTTGTCCGGTAAAAAGATACAATAAACAATCAAATGATTATTTAGATTCGTTTACGCATTTTGTCATACGTTTTTGTAAGTTCCTTGAGTTCATTCGCTATTTTTTCCGTATTACTAGAAATTTTTCGACAATGCAGATAAAGATGTATATCAACCAAAATAATGAGGATGAAGGTTATTCCAAACAACAAATAAAGAAGTTCTTGTAGGTCCATTTTGTGCAACTCCAACTTTTAGTATGAATTTTGTTTATATTAAACTTTTGGGAAGTTATCAGTGATACGCATACGGGACGTTTACGTTCATCGGGCATCTTCATCAAGACTCTTTCTGGTTTGGACGAGGGCTTCTGACAAGATTCCGCACATCTTGATTAACAGGTAATAGGAATCGTTACCAGATGGTTCGAAATCTCAGATTATAAGAGAAACCCGTTGAAACATCATCTCGTGAGAGATGGTGTCTTTTCTGGATTTTTTTTTATTTTATGTCTTTTACATATGTAAAATGTACAGATTGCGGACGAATGAAAACAAAAAATGGTAGTGTAAAAGAAATGGGAATATTAGAGGGTAAAAATTGCCCCCACTGCGGAGGAGAAGTAATTATTTTGTACGATGATTTTTGATAATCATATGTTTGTTTCATTTACAGATAACTTCCCAAAAACGCATACTTTCATCAGAGAAAATTTTATTAATAACAAATTATTCATTTCTTTTAAAAAAGAAAAGGTGAAAGAATATCGCAGTCTTATATATCTGTTCAAGAGGACATAAATTCATTAAAGCAGACCTACGACCTGGAGGATTGTATTGCCCCTTGTGTACAGACGACAATCCATATTGGCGTGAATTTAACCCCGATATAGATAAATAAGAATGATAATTTTGTTTTTCTACGATTCTGAATAAATAATCACTTGATTTTTTATTTTTCAATTCCTGATAACCTCCCAAAAGAGTTAATATCAGCAAACAGATTTATTCTTGAGTGACGAGATGGAAATAACAGCATGTCCACGATGTGGTAGTAAAAATTTAGATATTGCAGATATGCGTGATGGGATAACTCCAGGTATTGATTGGAGTACGATGGTATGCAGGGATTGTGATTGGCAAGGGATTCCTTTAGAATTTAAAACTGAAAACAATTATCAGAATTTCCTAAAAGGTCTTGAAAAAGTAAAGAAATCTGAGAATCTACCCATACGAAATGATCCCGCTGAATCTGCCCCAACTGAAAGATTAATCGTAAGATATGTAACTGCTTCTTTCTTGTTCTTATTATTTTTAATAATCCCGTTATTAGTATGTGTTTTAGTATCGGTATACGGTGGTTTCCCACTTGTTTTTGGATTTTTATTGGCTGGTTTATCGTTTCTTGTTTATATCTATTTTTTCTGGAAAAAAGAATTATGGAATATGATAAAGAGATAATATTTACTAAATAATCATGTGATTTTTCCCAAAATTTAAATTCAAAGAATAGTTTTTCATTTTCACATGTTTGAACCGATAAAAAACCGAAAAAAAGCACTTCAAATAATGGCAGTTTTAGTAATTGTAATTCTTGTTGTTGGATTAATTTTTCTTCTTTATCAAAAATTAACAAATCCCTATGGATTTGTTTCCACGGATGTAATAGGATATTTGGGGGCCTTATTATCTCTAATTGCTGCAATAATAATTTATTCATTATATATTGTTCTTTGGGGAATATGTAGAAATCATTGAATAAATAATCACTTGATTTTTTATTTCTCATTCTTTTCTTTAAAAACATATCCTCTGGAACAGAAAAAAGAAAGAAAATAGTTGATTCCTAACCAAAGACTTTTAATTGCAGACATGTTTAATAATATCAGAGGATGAGATTATGAAAACGAAAAGAATTGATGTAAGATTACCCCTGGATTTATATGCTGATCTCAAAAAGAAAGACGGTTCAATCACGGAAAACATATGTGCGGCATTACGGATTTACCTCAAAGATGAAAAGCATACAAAAAATAATCCTGAATTGTTGGACTACTTTAAAGATGAAATATTGTGGTTACATAATGCATATTCAAAACAGCTTGATGCATACCTAGATTTGCGTGATAGATACTTAGAGAAGGTTAAAAAACACTAATTTATAGTTGGTTCCTAACAATCCTTCAATTTAGGTCAAGCATTGACACGGTTTTCATAATCTTTTACCTACGACTTACAATTTTTACTATATTATTGATTGCTACGTCGTATGTTATTGGTGAAGCACTATTCCAATCTGTATCATTCCACCGTGATTCATATATTATTGCCCTGTCATGTCTCTTCAAGTCTTCAACTTGAAATTTCACCCATTTTGGGTCAAACAGATAATAGTCGTGTCCGTCATTGGCCAGAATATAGATAGGAAACTTCGTTTTTAGAATTTCACGAGTTTGATCTTCCGTAAAAGTAAATCCTTTCTTGTTTCCTTCATCTGTTTCTCTAAACCCACTCTTTCCACCACTTATTATCATCTTCAATTCGAGTATAATCGGGTTACTGCCTTCTACCATTAAGTCGAAAGTGCCGCTTTTAAAATTTATCACATTAATTCCTTTTGCCTGAAGGTCACGAATGACTATCGTTCTTAGGTCTTCTTCATTCATTATACATTTTGCCTCCACTCTTTATTCTTGTAGCTATTTTTCCCTTAAAAACATATCCTGAGAAACACAAGAGGGAAAGCAGTGACATGGATTATAAGAAATCTGTCAGCTTCTTTCTTTCAGGATTCAAGATATACTGTTTTTTAATAAACATCAGCGTTTGCAAAATCGATATCTTCTCGATTTCACCAGGATGCAATTCAATCAATAAATTAGCATGCTTTTTTGCTTGTTTAATGTCTTTAGCAATAAAGGTTACAGCCCAATCGTAGTCACCATGGACAAGAGCACTGCTTTCAATAGTACCCCCTAATTCTTTCAAAAAATCTTCTACTCTTCTTGAAATGATTTTATCAACTGTTCCTTCTTTAAGGGGTTTCGAGGTTCTTTTTATCAGCAATATATAATGATTCATCCCTATTTTCTGCTCATCAAAAATCGCGGTATACCCCCAAACCAAACCTTGAGATTCTAAATGTTTAATGATTCTCCATACTTTTTGTCTGGAGAAACCACAGTGTCTTGCAATCGTATCGATGATCTCATTTGAGTTTTTCTGAAGCTCTGCAAGAACCTTTCTCTCGTCTTTATCTATTTGTTCTCTACTACTTTTTGCCATAGTCTACATCAAATATTACGGGTTTAAAGCAATTCCTTCTTTAAAAACATATCTTTAGAACCCCATTCAAAGAGTAAAAATAAATCATTCTTTTGAATCTGTTATTTTAATGCATCTTTATTCCTGTTAACGTTTTGGTGTCTGTTATTCCATTGATTGTTTTAATTTTATGAATAATGATTTCTGCGATGCTCTCATAATCTTTTGCTTCAATTTTTACTATTAAATCGTATTCTCCAAATATTGAATGAACTTCAACAACCTCAGGGATTTTCGAGAGTTTATTGAATACTTCATTTTCATGTAATGATAAAACATGCATAAGAACAAAACCTATTGCCATCTTTATTTCTCCTATATTATCACTAGCCTAACATCTCGTTCTTTTAAAAACATATCCTAAGAAAGCAGAAACATTGATACGGTTTACAGAGATACATTGGTTTTTCGTGCGAAATCAAATGATAGAAAAAGAATTATGTTCTCTTAACAACAAGTCTGGCAAAAATCGAAAGAATCAACCCTATTGCTCCTATTGTTAAAAAACTGCTGATTGTAAGATTATCCTCCATATAAGCAACGACAATGGAAAATATCAAACCAATTAAACCAAATCCTGCTCCAAGGCTAATTAGAAATTTACCAGTTCCAATTTTATCTTTGCCTATTAACACACCACCCATAATTACCGCAATACCACCTAACGATGCAATAAAAATTAAAACGACAAATACAATCTGAATAATACTATTATCCATGATATGAGTAGTTACAAAAGACTTAATTGTTTCCCATGTTGCTACACCACTTACTCCAGCTATTAACAATAATATACCTGCCACAATGGCAATACCCATAGCTTTACTATTTTGTGATGTCATATTTTTCTTCCACCTAAGAGAGTATCCTTTTATCTATTCTAAGGTTAAAAAGAATTTCTAATCTATAATGTTTAATTTTTTTCCAATAAATCTTGGGTTTACTTCTCTTCCCTTGCATTTATGCACTTAATAATATATTCTCAGAAACAGAAGCAGCTACTTAACAAATTCTTCGAGAATGAAAGCATCTTTGACAGCAGATAACGAAGAGAACGGAAAAAGAATCTCACCATTTTTGGTTAGTGAATAATTTTTATGAATTAGCTTTTTCGAGGGTATTACCAAAACTGATACTATCCTCCCTGAATCATACTCCGTTATTAATTTATGTATCTTCCCTATGGTGTTACCTTTTGAATTCAATATTGTTTTTCCAATTAATTTTTCATTTGTGTGTTCCATATGTTTTCTTCCTCCCCCTAAAAATACAGGTTCTGTAAAAATAAAATAGTCTTAATGACTATTTATAATTTGTCATTAGATTTTAATCATAACAAAAGTTACAAGAAATAATGAGAAAACCCACGCTTCAATATTTTCATTGATTTCCGTTCTTTAAAAAAACATATCCACCGAAACAAGTGGAGGGCGAGCATTGACACGGTTTATAAATTATAAACTTCTTTTATGATATGTTCGTAATTTATTCTTTTTCTTAAAATTCTTCTTTAAAAACATATCTTCAGAAAACCAGGTTTTGTGCTAATAAGAAAAACATGAGAAATAAAGAATCACATGATTATTTAGTCCATAACCCAATCATCTCTGAAAAATACTTCAGCGAACTTTTCAACAAAATCTTCACTTAAATACAAGGGTTCTGTACCTCTTTTTCTCATTTGATCTCCGAATAAATGATGGGAGGAAAGGGAAAATGGCGAGGCAACAAAAAATGAATAAATAAAAGGAAAACAAAATATGAACAACCATTCCCTTTCCTCTTTTTCTCATTTCATCTCCTTTTAGATAATTGGAGGAAAGGTAAAAAATTAAGGGGATAATATTTAAGAAGAATCGATACCTTTCCTCCTCTTCTCCAACAAAACGTAACTTGACCGTATATTAAAAATTTTCTATATTTTTCATAACATTTGTAACAAAAAAATAGTTACGAGATTGATTTCATCTCAACGATATTATAATCCTGAAGTTACTTCTTTATAAACATATCCTAAGAACACCTATTTAAAGAATAAAAATAAATCATTCTTTTGAATCTGTTATTTTAATGCATCTTTATTCCTGTTA
>CAZGIV010000039.1:0-14725 GCA_964526175.1 uncultured Thermoplasmatales archaeon
TTCTAGTCCTCCATCCCGTACCATTCTTGTTCTTTTACGGTTCCTTTCATCGCTTTCGTACAGATTGTTTCAATGTCCTTATAGGTGACGTCCTTTCCGCCAAGTCCTGCGATAAAACCTGTTACTTTCGCAGTTGATTTTCCATATAATGCTGCTTTTACTTCGTTGAAGAGTACCCCTTCCGACCCAATGGAAATGTTACGGTCAATCACGATGAGGTCCGCCTGTTTTCCTAATGCGATGATTTCTTCTGTGGGAAATGGTCGGATTACCCGAACTCGGGCAAGACCAATTTTTTTTCCTGCTTTTTGCAATTCATTAATAGCGATTTTGCTTTCCGCACCAATCGCACCCATCGACAAGAGAATATGTTCTGCACCCTCACATTTGTAATACTCTAGTAAATCTCCATGGAAATATCCAGAGGACTTCTTCCAGTCTTTGGCTATCTGTGGAATCAGTTTTTTTGCATACTGCTGTGATTCTTGCATCGCTCGTCGCACCTTATAATAATAGGTAGGACCGATGATGTTCCCAAACGTTGTTGGGTTATCAATATCAAGCTTCCATTTCGGTATGTATTTTCCTAAGAATTCATCCACCGTATGTTGTTCAGGAATCTCCGCAGGCATTGAGGTATGTGACAGAATGAACGCATTTAGGTTGACCATAACCGGTAGTACGATTTTTTCGTGTTCAGCAAGTTTGAATGCTTGAATAACGGTATCAAAAATTTCTTGGTTGCTGCTACAATAGAATTGGATCCAGCCGGTATCACGCTGTGAAATAGAGTCATTTTCATCAACCCAGATATTCCATCCTGGTCCTATGACTCGGTTGATGTTACACATCACGACAGGGAGTCTGGCGAGAGCAGCCCAATGCAACATCTCATGCATTAATAAAAGCCCATGGGATGATGTCGCGGTAAACGTACGTGAACCAGCGGCACTTGCTCCGATACATGCGCACATCGCTGAATGCTCGCTTTCTACACAGATGTAATCTCCTTTATATTCTCCGCTTGCAACATACTCTGCGATTGCTTCAACAAGCGTCGTCTGTGGGGTGATCGGGTATGCTGCAACAACCTCTGGTTTTGCCATGACTGCTGCTTTTGCTGCTATTCGATTCCCAGTGTCCATCATGATCGTCATTTTTTCTTTGTCTCCTCTCGTTCCATGATAATCGCTTTTACATTACATTCATTGGCGCAAACACCACAGCCTTTACAGTAATCATAATCAATACGAACGGAGTCGTCTTTTTCACGGTGGATGCTGCCTTCAGGACAAAAAATCCAACATCGTAAACATTTGACACATTTTTTTTTGTCAAGAATTGGTTTGAAAACCCGCCAGCTACCGGTTTTGCCCATCGCACCTTTTGTCGGGTATGATAGGCTTGTCTCAACAGGATATTTCTTCAAAAGTTCACCTCTGTGTGATCAAACGCATCTTGTGTCGCTTTCACATTGCGCTCACCAAGATCCTTTTTACCAATCCATTTTCCTCGGATTTCTTGTTGGATTGACTGAAGGGTGACACGATTGAGAATTCTTGGGATCGAACCAAGAATCGGAGTGTTTACAACAGGGATTCCTCCAACGAGGATATTGTATTTGAGGGCGATACTGGTCGCATCCACGGTCGCGACATGGTATTGTTTAGAAAATTCAAAATCTTGAGGTTTTTTTCTCGTGTTAATAAGTATCTTCCCGTCATCTTTTACTCCTTTTAAAACGTCGACGAGGTCCATAATGCTTTCATCAAGAACAATAACGATATCTGGGTTGTAGATTTCACTTCGTAAGTGGATTTCTTCTTCAGAGATTCTTGCGAATGCTTTGACTGGCGCGCCACGTCGCTCTGCACCAAATAAAGGGAACGCTTGTACTCCTTTATTCCCGTCTTGTAAGGCTGCGCTAGCTAGGAGGTTTGCAGCAGTAACAGCACCTTGTCCGCCTCGTCCGTGAAAGCATATTTCAACTAAGGATTTTGATGACACAATGATACCTTCCCGCAACTCGAAATGAAGATGTCCCATATAACTGTTTTGAAACCTGTGAATGGAATTGTTATTTTAATGATTTTAGCTTTGAATCCATCGTTGCATCTTTGTCTCTTCGGTCATCGATTTTTATTTCGGTTATAATGCGACCTGCTCCAGCAGCCACCACCGCAAGATGTGCCTTTTGGATAATGCTAAACAAGGTTGTCAAATCTTTTGTTTCAATGATTGTTGCCATTGCATTTGTTTGGAATTTGATGTGTTCTTTTTTCAAGATTTCTATAACGATTTTTACGTAGGTGCTTACACTGGTTCCTTTTCCTATTGGTGCGATGCTAAGCTGAGCAATAATCATATATTTCTCCTGGACGTCTCTAACCTTCCGCACCTCTTTAATCTTTTGATATACTATTTGACAAAGACCTCAAAATTTATATATATAAAAATATACATATTTATAAATCTTTTTTCTAATAAATTAATCGTAATAAACCTAAAAAGACAAAAAATAAGAATATCGTGAAACGTGAAAATCATTTATATTAAACGATTCAACAAATCTCGATTGCTAACGAGTTCCTCATCAACATTTTTATAATCAGTTTTATCTAAATCCTTAATTTCTTGACTGACAAGCTCCAAAATTCCCACAATAGAAATAAGACTCAGCTTGTTATGATAAAAACGACACGATTTCATCAACTCTCCGTACAACTTCGTCTCCAAGGCCTTATATTCAATTAATTTTGGACTGTCAAATACGTTCGGTTCTTTTTCCTCCATCTTTCCAACCTCACAAAAGAGTATCCATTTATAATTTATATTCTTATTTATTAGAAAAAATTGTGGTTTACGAATTTGAATGGACGCTGTATTGTTGTTTCAACCTCTTTTTCATGAACACTTCCATTTCATTAAACGCGTTTTCCAAGGTTTCCATCGGGGGAAGAATCACCGCGCGGAAATGTCCTTTTCCATATGTTGCACAGAATCCTGATCCATTCACGACTAACACATGGGCCTCTTGTAATAAATCAAGGACGAATTCTTTATCGTTTTTCCAGGGCCCTTTCTCCATTGCTTCAATTTTAGGGAAAATGTAAAACGCACCATCAGGTTTTGCCGTGGAAATACCCTCAATCTCATTCAGACGTTTGTAGGAGAAATCACGTCGTTCCCGTAACTTGTCATTCATTTTTTTAATATGATCCTGTGGTCCACGTAACGCTTGAATACACGCCTGTTGACAGACCGAGTTTGCACAGAGCCGCGATCGAGCAATCCGCATAAACGCATCTTGAATCTCGTCCAGTTCCCCAGCATGTTTGAACATGGTGTACCCAATACGCCACCCCGGCATGACATACACCTTTGAAAACCCGTTGAACGTGACAATTGGGACATCATTGGTAAGCGAGGCTGTCGCATATTGTTTTCCATCAAAGGTCAAATCATCGTAGATCTCATCAGAAATTACCATGAGATGATACTCACCTGCGATATCAAGGATTTCCTTTAAGACCTTCTTCGAGTACAACGCACCAGTCGGGTTATTCGGGTTGATAAGAACGATTCCTTTAGTATGGTCTGAAATCTTCTGACGGATATCATCGACATCAGGCTGCCAGTTCTCCTCCTCAATACACTGATAGGGAATAGGTTCCGCATCGGCAAATTTTGTTATCACATTATATTGTGGATAGGTAGGCCCGGGGATTAACAACTCATCTTTTGGTTCTAATGATGCGTTCAGAAGCATTTGCAGTCCTTCTGTAACTCCGGTCGTGACACAGATATCATCTGGTTCATAGGACACATTATTTCTCGTCTTTTCCCGTTCAATGATTGCCTGACGTAGTTCAAGAAAACCTTCTGAAGGAGCGTATCCATTATGTTGCTCATTTGCTGCTTTGTACAACGCATCTTTAATATGCTGTGGTGTATCAAAATCATAGGCGTTAGGATCACCGATATTTAACTTCAAAATCGTGATTCCTTTTTTCTCCAACTGTCGTGCTGGAATCAGAACATCTCGAATCGCATACTCAACGCCTTGTGCACGTCTCGATGCTTTTATTGGCATATTCTCAAGACCCCAGATATGGATTCACCATAAATAGTTTAGTATTATTTTATACAAAAAATAAATTTTAAAAACCATATATAAATGATGGTTTTTTAAGAAGTAGCCGTATGAAAACAGAGGAATAGTTTTTCTCTGCTGACGTATCACATTGTATCTTCTTTCACCATACAGATAAATAAATTCCGGTCTTTCAGATATTTGATATGCTCACTGACGAAAACCGATGATCCATCTTTTTTCTTATGTATATTTTTTGTTTGCATGCTTCCTTGTTTCTTGACTTCATCTAAACTCGCTTTAATATCATCATATGACTCAAGATAGACAACATCAGAAAACGTAAGGGATAACATCTCCTCTTTGCTAAACCCAAGTTTCTTTTGAATATCATTTGTACAATCAACGATTTTAGCGTTTTCATCAAACAAAATCATATAATCAAACTCTTGTTCTACTGTCGCGGCAAAGACTGGTTCAATGAGTACTTTTTCCTTTGTTTCTTTCTGTAGAACTTCATGGAGCTGTTTATATACTTCATTTAATTTTTTTTCCAACTCTTGTATCTTCGTCTCGGCAACTTGGTATTCGGTGGCATCCCTGCTGAAGCAACGCAAACCGTGGAAGTCTCTGGTACTACTGAACACCGGTATACAAAACGAGCGAACCCACATGGGATGTGTCGTGTCTTGATTTATCCAGTACAAATCTAATTTATTGGCTGAATCTGTCTTCTGCTGTGATAAAACATGGAGTATATCCTTAAATTTATTGGCATCTTTAGGTGGTAAAAATCTAAAAATCTCATTGCCAATTATCTGCTTTGGGGAATAACCAAGGGTACCTGTTATTTTTTCAGAACATTTTGTACATATTCCCTTTTCGTCGATCTCCCAAACCCAACCATCGATTTTTTTTAACAGGACTTCGTATTTGGCCTCCGCTTCATCTTTTGCTTTGACCGCATCTTCAAATATCTCTTTTTTTTGTACTCCTGCTTTATTGACAGCAAGTTTTAAGCTTGCCATAACCCGATCCAAGGAATTCGTCAGATTATTGATCTCATAAATCTCACTTTTTTCCAGTTCCACATCCAAATTACCTTTACTGATTTCATCAATGTTCTTTGTCAATTTCACCAGAGGCCTGGAGATAAAATAAGATATCCCAAACGCAACAGAAAGGGTAACTAACAGAATCAAACCTAAGAACATCGTTGCAATCTCTAGACCCTGCAACCCACTAATCATTGCAATCGGTATAAGCGATATCACCAGGCACATTATGGTCAATAACCATCGTAATCTCATTTTTTCACCTTCATTTCTCCTCTCATTTCTTTATCTTGCTGTTTAATTTCTTCTTTTCGATCCTCTACACCAAAAATCATTCCAATATTTCTTTTCAAATCATCGGCGTGTGTATGACGTAGGATACTTTGATTTTCCAATGAAATGATATACTCAATGAGATCTTCTTTGTTCAGAGCGTGTTTGTTTTTCAGTTCATTGAACTCGATCTCACCCATGGGTCCTAATGTGTTCATCAATTCGTTTCGTATTTTCTTTTCAATCTCTCCTTTCTGCGAGAAGAGAACTTTAATAGGTTCGATATCATAGACAGGCTTAATGGGAACCGTGAAATAAAACGTGCTTCCCAGACTAGGTTTGCTTTCGACCCATATTTTTCCTTTTTGTGCTTCGATGATACCCCGACAAATCGTGAGCCCAAGCCCTGTTCCTCCGTGGTTTCTGCTCAGTGAACCCTCTACTTGGTAAAAAGGTTCAAACACACGGATTTGATCTTCAGCGTTTAATCCAACGCCTTTATCTTTTACGCTGAATCGAATATACTCTCCCTGTGACTCTGTGGTGATCTCAATACAGCTGTCTGCCGGAGAAAATTTAATAGCGTTATGGACTAGATTTCGTAGGACCTGAATGATTCGGTCAGGGTCTATTTCAACAATTGGAAGATCACCTGTTGTAGACTGAAGAGTGATGTTTTTCTCTCGAGCAAATCCGCTCATGAACTCTATCGTTTCTTTCACGATGTCCTGAAGATTTGTCTTTCTAAACGCAAATTTCAATCGAGCAGCTTCTATACGAGAAACCTCAAGAAAATCTTCAATGATCTTATTGAGCCGTTCTGCATTTCGGAGAACCACTTTAAGGCTTTCTTTTTGTTTCTCAGTCAGCTTCCCGAAATACTCTTGTTCCAGCATCTGTAATTGTGCTTTCAACGGTGTGATGGGGGTACGCAGTTCATGAGACGTGATACTGAGAAACTCTGATTTCGACTTATCCAGATTAAGGCGTTCATCCTCCATTTTAC
The DNA here is from genome assembly GCA_964526175.1 of uncultured Thermoplasmatales archaeon. Lineage (GTDB taxonomy): Archaea > Thermoplasmatota > E2 > DHVEG-1 > DHVEG-1 > SM1-50. Next base: position 6,428 of record CAZGIV010000039.1, read on the forward strand.
TTAACGCCAGTGCGCTTCGGTTGAATGCATCGCTAAGCTGGGCAAGTTCATCATTTGTTTTTATGTTCGTTCTGACCTTAAAATTGCCTTTTTCTAACTCTTGTGTTGCTTTGTATAGCTCGTGAATCGGTCTTGAGAATGAACGTGATATAAGAAATCCAATAAGCATGGTGTTGACTGCGATAAGTATAATGATGAGAAGAACAGCAGCGTTTAAAAGCATTTGTTGTTGCTTAAAAAATACAGAATTTTCAATTAGAAACGAATTTGCGATTAAATAGAAATATCCGATTCCAATTCCCGGGGCAACCAATCCGACCAGAAGGAACAATAACGTTAGTTTTATATTGATCCGACCTAATATAAACGTCTTCAGATCAAACGGTTCCTTCATGGTTCTTGTACACCGCCTCTTGTCTTTTTTAAAAACCGTTGAAGAGGTATCTTTGGGAAATGTGGCCTGTTCTTTTTCATTCGATTATTTCCTTCATTCATTTCGTTTTCATCTGTTTTTTTATCACTAGCTCTACACTATTTCTCTGATATCTGATATTTCTGTTCTGTTTGAGCTAACATTTCTTGATGTAATTTTATCATATGGAAATTGACTCCCATCTCTTCTATTTTTACCAGATATTTTTTCTCAAGCGAACTTGTAAATTGTTCAATGAATTCTGAGCTTATTCTTTCCCCTAACGTGTCGATAATTATTTCGAGAAGGTGCTGAATTGCCCGTCGAGCATCGGTTTCGCTGACCGTATCGATGTTGTCCCCAATCACAATGCGATACAGCTCACTTACAGTGGCTGCCGGTTCTACTTTTATGTTTCTGAGAAATGTATATTTGCTGTCAATCTTTCGAAGAAATGAGTTCACTATAACAATCGCATAATCCTCCGTACTTGTTTTACTAATGATATCAATTACTGTCTTGAGTACTTGGGTGAATATCGCGTTATACCCCACACCTTGTGACGTGATAATGACTCCCATCTCCCTTAGTTTTACGAGATATTCTATGGTGAGATATGTCTTGAGATCGCCTGCAACTGAGTTCCGACCAAGGTTCATCAGTGCTGTATCGGTATCTTGGAGGATTGATCTGATTGCCAGCCCCAAATCATGAGGGTCAACATTGTTGATTTCCGGCTGTATTGTTATCTCTTCAGATCCAAGTGTATACCGTATATCATTAATCGATATATATCCGAGAAATGGATACTGTTGCCTTAGCACATCAATGTGCTGTTTGAGAAATGTTATCGCAAAAGACTTCGAGGTTTGCTTTTCTAATACTTCCTTAAGAGCTTTTAAAATCCGTCTCATGACATCAGATTTCTGGATATCAAGAAGATTGATTGTTTTCTTTTCCACGATATAGGTCGACTGCATTAGCGTTAAATCAACATCCATCGTTTTCAGAAGTATTCTATCATACTCAAGACCTATTTTTTCTCGTGTTTCTCTGATAAAGAAATATCCTGCGGTTTTTCCTAAGGAGTTCATTATTCTTTTGACAAGTTCCTTTAAGGCGTTTCCCACTTGTTTTGGGGGGATGCCGTTAAGTGCGTCTCCTACCGTCACCTTCCCTTCCAATTCCAAGGAACGTGTATTTTTCACTGCTATCTCTCGTAAAAAAGGATAGGTCGGCTGGATTTTTTTTAAAAGATTTCGAATAGCGACTGCTCCATATTCATCTGATGTCTTTCTGCCGATGATTTCAATGATTGTCTCGATAAATTGTCGAGTAATCTCAGCAGTATCCAGCATACAATCCCATCTCTTCTCTCCTATAATTTTCTATTCGAGTGACGTCCATCTCCATAACACATAATACCTTTGTTGTTTAAATGTCTTACTTTCGTAAAAGAAACATAAAAACACTCCTTCTTGTTTATCATAAATGATGATAATTATAAGAACGTGGATGAAAGAGCGTGTATGATGGGACGCATAATATCATTAATTATATATACTCAATAATTGTTGAGTGGAACAGATGGTAAAAACAATACTTGTTGTTGATGATTATACCGATATTCTTGTCTCCATTAAACAAGTACTAGAAGACCCAACAGGAGAATATCGTGTTATTGGGGTCGATAGTGGAGAAAAATGTCTCAAGATGTTACACGAGAACCAGCTCCCCGACCTTATTTTACTTGATATTATGATGCCGGGGATGAACGGTTGGGATGTTGCCGCTCGTATAAAGGAAAATGACCAATGGTCCGCAGTCCCGATCGTTTTTCTAACCGCGAAAGGAGATGACATGAGTGCTGGAGTAGGACGGCTTGCTTCAGAAGATTATATCGCGAAACCCTTCGATATCATGAAATTAAAAGAATGTGTCAACCGAATCCTGAACACACCCCCTGCGTAATCGTTCAGCACTTTTTATTTTCTTTTTTAGGAAAGAACGATCTTCTGAGATTTTTTCACATCTAAACTCATGGGAATATCCAACTGTGTGTGTACATACCAGTCCACGTGTGAGTACACACCGCTGATAGTTTTTAGAGCGTTAAATGCAGTTCATATTTTTCCATTAAGTTTTTGGTCTCCTTGATGGATGTCTTCAGGGATTTTTATCTCGAATGGATATTCTTCTTCTTGATAGTCTTTCTCTCCGTCAAGTGGTATTGTGAAATCATAGATTTTTATTGTTCTCGTTTGTCTATTATTGCTTGCGGCAGGTCCGATTCCAATCCCGCTTTGTATGTCGGTTTTTGTGCCTATAAATGATACTTCCAGTTTTTTTGCTTGTGTTGATTTTTTTAGATTTACTTTCACTGACCCCTTGATCGTATCACCGGGTTTATAATCGTACTTCTCAAGTGTTAATGTTATTTTCTCTTTGTCAAATAAATCCATACCATCTCACTCCTCGATTATTTTCATAACATATATGATACTATAAAACAGGTAGTTGGTAATAAAACTATGTGTTGAAACATCATGGTTATTTCCCATTTTATAAACCTCTTCTTTTTAATAAACCGGAAGGTACCCATCATGTATCGTTCACAACGTAAGCGTTTCTTCTTTTTAGCTTTATTTAATAGTATAAATAAACTAACGAATTGAAAAAAAAAGGAGATTTATGCTGCATTCGGTACTTGAAAGATTCATGGCCGATGAACGATATTTATATATGGTACTAGTATGTATATAGTAACAGAAATATAATATCGCAGATTGTCTGTTGCAGAGGCTCTGCATCATCCTCCTGAGAAGAAATCATATTCGTCATACCTTTCTTCTTAGAATTCGAAAAACATAATCTGCAGAATATTGTGTTCAACTCAACCAATAGGGGATACTTTCATATGAATAAAAAAATTCCAACAATAAGAAAAAGCTATGCCTTTTGCGTGTTTTTCACGTTGATCATGACCACGGTTTTAGGAGGATTATTATCCGCGCAAGAACCCATGAACCAAACAGCGGGTTCTCTTGTAATCACCATTCCTCTATCACAACCAAATACGCTTAATCAAATTATTCAAAAGAGGATGACGATTCTTGATGTTGACCAATCCAAAACGTCTGCTGTACTCCTTATATCTTCACAGCAATTCGACTGGCTTTCTGCTATGAATTATTCACCAGAGATAGTACCAGATGAGATTGCAGAGACGAACGGATGGAAATCCTCCCCTGCGCTCGAACGAGATTTTCACTCATACGCTCAGATGACAACCGCCCTTCAAAGCATCGCAGATACTTACCCAGACATTGCTCGTTTGTATGATCTGGGGCAAAGTGTACAAGGCAGGACCATCTGGGGTTTGAAAATTACCGATAACCCTGATACTGAGGAAAACGAACCAGAAGTCCGTATCTGCGGTCTTCACCATGGTGACGAATACATGTCTGCAGAGTTACCCTTGTACCTTGCGTTAGACCTCGCTCAAAACTATAGCCTTGATCCTACGATTACCGAGCTTGTCGACAATCGGGAGATATGGATTATCCCAATGGTGAACCCTGATGGCCGCGAAGCGGGTACTCGGTATAATGCTCATGGCGTCGATCTCAATAGAAATTATGGGTACATTCCGGAAAGCGCAACACCGTATTCTGAACCAGAGACACGCGCGATGCGGAACAATGCGTTGCTTAACAACTATGTGCTTTCGTTATCATTTCATTGTTCAGGGAACGTTGTGAACTATGTTTGGAACCATAAAACACAACCAGTCCCTGATAATGCTGCTGTCGTCTATCTTTCAAACCAGTATGGTTCCCATAATGGATATTGGGTCGTGGAAGGCTACGATTGGTACCAGACCCTTGGGGACTGTAATGATTTCAGCTATGGTTGTCGAGGTGATATCGACTGGACTGTTGAAGTGCAGTCCTCTGGTAACCAGCAGGCATGGGACCTAAATCATGAGGCGATGCTTGAGATTATTGACGAAGCAAATATGGGACTTACTGGCGTGGTGACGAACGCTGACAACGGCCAGCCGATCCCAGCGACGGTTTGGGTTGATGAGGCGTTTTGGCCTTGTTTCACAGATCCTGTGGTCGGGGATTACCATCGTGTGCTGTTACCAGGGTCCTACACGGTCCATTTTCGAGCTAATGGTTTTCAGGAAAAAACATATTCCGTTGAGGTCGATGCAGGAGACCCGACTGTGTTAAATGTCGCGCTTCACCCCAGTGGCGAATACTATGCGTACCAGGTCACCACGTGTGCCTACTATGCTCCGTCTGATAATTATCAAAACAATCCAACAGAAGGTATCTCCTTACTAGGGCCCCCTGATGATATATGCGCATCACTAGGTGTTAGTGGTTATGTTATTGTTGATATGCTTGATCAAGTTACGAATCTCCCTGATTCAAACGACCTGAAAGTCTATGAGGGAGACTCCACCAGCGATGGATACACGGTGTATGTCTCAAGTGATTGGGAAGGTCCTTGGATATCGCTTGGAACCGGGATGGGGACCACGGAGTTTGATCTTGCAAATGGGTCGGTTGAATCAGCACGGTACGTGAAAATCGTTGATGATGGGAACGGTAACCCCAGTGAGCTTAACCCCGGGGTTGATATCGATGCGATACAGAACCTTGCCGCGGGAAACGCCAATAAGCCACCAAACAACCCTGCCCGTCCAGATGGTCCAACAACCGGTGGGACCACTATCGAATATTCATATACGACCACCACCACTGACCCTGAAGCCCAACAAGTATATTACCTCTGGTCCTGGGGTGATATAATGGGAACTTGGCTTGGTCCGTTTGATTCTGGTGCTTCTGCGGTGGCAACGCATAACTGGAGCGCTGCTGATGACTATACCGTGAAGGTAAAAGCAAAAGATGAGTTCGGTATTGAAAGTGGTTGGTCTGATTCCATTACGGTCCATATTCAGGATTCACCGCGTATTGAGATTGGTGTGATCACTGGGGGGTTTGGCATCACCGCGAAGGTGACAAACACCGGTGCTGGTGAAGCAGTCGATGTTCACTGGTCTATTGCTCTTGAGGGTGGCTTGGTTCTTCTTGGGCGGCAGACCACTGGAACAATTACCAAGATTCAGCCTGGGTTTAGCCCTCAGATACAAACCGGTTTTCTCTTAGGTCTTGGTAGGGTGACGATCATGGTGACCGCGGATACAGCTGAAAAAACCGTTTCAGGTTTCCTCCTTGGACCTTTCGTCCTTATTAAACAATAATGTCTTTCATCAATCCTTCCACTTCCCTCGTAACTGGAGTAAAAACAATAATGAACTCGAAAGCTTGTTCCATACTTGCTGATAAAAATACGACCGATTTAAGCGTGAAAGTAGCATTAGGGTGGTGTTTCTTTGATTTTCATTGCGTCGATATGTATATAAATATGAATTTTGTTAGTGTTAATTATTAGTGTATTTATAATATATAGGGGATATGAAGAATGAAGTGGAGTACTAAGAAAAATGTAATTATTCAAGCAACTGTTGTACTATTACTCCTGTTCTCAGCAGGATCAAGTGCAGTTCATACAACTAATGCGTCGATATCAATCGAATCAACGAACGTTGAGTCGACGTTTTACAATGGTGACGTACCGTTCATTACCGTAACGGTCACACCCCCTGCTCTGGTTTTTGGTCAAAGCAGCCTTGCGGGGCAAACGTTTGCCACTCTTCAACTACCTGGTGAAGGGGTGTCCACGGTGGTTGGTGGCGCGCAGCTTCCAACGTTCTCTCGCTTTATTGAGATCCCACAGGGTGCAAATCCTGAGCTTATTGTAGAATCGGTGTCTTGGCTAACGACGTCATTAGAAGCCTTACATCTTCCTTCATCGATTATCCCGGTGCAGCCCTCTCTGATAAAGATTGACGGAGCGACTGTTCCATTTACCCAAGATGATGCATACTATACCATGGATACCTATCTGCCTTCTGCAATCGCTGATGTACGTGTCCTTGGGGAGTTACGTGGGCGAAATATCGCGTTTCTCCAAATTTCTCCTGTACAATATAACCCTGTATCTGGTGAGCTTAGAATCATGACCCAGTGTGATTTACGCATTAACCTCCCCGGTAGCGACCTGGTGAAGACCGCAGAGAAGATCGATCGGTATACCACGTCCTCCTTTGAACAATTATTTCAAACATCGTTCATCAACTATGGTGCCTTACAAGGGACTGGACGACTTGGGCCAAAACAGGAAGGATATCTGATCATCGTTGATGATTCGTTCTTTAACGCCATTGCACCATTTGCAGACTGGAAGGATTCAGAGGGATTTGATATCACAGTGACGAAAACATCGGAGATCTCTGGTGGGGTGACCAAAGAAAATATCAAAGCCTACATCGCGGATGCATACTATTCCTGGCCGGTACCTCCTGCCTATGTGTTGTTGGTCGGGGATGTTGCGCAGATTCCGACGTGGACTGGTTCAGAAACAGGGACGTGTACCGATTTATACTATGTAACTATTGACGAAGGGAACTATTTTGCTGACATTATCATCAGTCGATTCCCTGCAGCTAATGCTGCCCAGGTCACGACGATGGTTGATAAAACAATCTACTACGAGCAAGGTGTTTTCCCTGATGATTCATGGGTTAAGAAAGCAGCGTTTTTAGCATCTACTGACAACCATCAGGTTTCTGAGGGGACGCATAACTTTGTCATTGACACGTATCTTAACCCGAATAATTATACCTGTGATAAGATCTATTCGTACTATTCGGGGAATACCACACAGAAAGTGACAAATGCGTTAAATGATGGTCGGAGTCTTTGTATCTACTCCGGGCATGGGAGTACCGATAGCTGGGCAGATGGTCCGCCGTACTCTCAAGGGAATGTCAACTCCCTGACAAATGACGGTATGTATCCTTTTGTGTGTAGTCATGCGTGTCTGACGAATCAGTTCACCGTGAGTGAATGTTTTGGGGAAACATGGCTGCGTGCACCAAACAAAGGTGGTCTTGCGTTCTGGGGTGCTACGACGTATTCCTACTGGGATGAAGATGATATCTTGGAGCGAAGCATGTTTACTTCCTGGTGGGATGACAACCTTGAGACGATAGGGTTAATGACCAATATGGGGCTGAACTATCTTTATCAGTATTATAGTGGTGGAGGGATGACGAAGTACTATTTCGAGGAGTACAATGTTCTTGGTGATTCCTCTGTGAAAATCTGGCGTGGTCAATCAAATTCCAACTCACCACCCAATACTCCTGATAAATTGACTGGACCAACATCTGGGGAAATCGGCATTGAGTATACGTTTACGACCAGTACGACAGATCCGCAGCACAACGCTGTGTATTATATGGTGAACTGGGGAGATCAGATCAGTGATTGGCTTGGTCCGTATACCTCTGGTGAGACTGTTAGTATCATGCATACATGGAACGCGGTTGGGGACTATAGCATCATGGTGAAAGCAAAAGACAGTGAGGGCTTAGAAAGTGGTTGGTCAGAGACATCCATTATAAGCATTGTTTCTTTACCCCGCATTGAGATCGGGGAGATAACGGGGAGCTTCGGCAGCATTTCCGCGGAGATAAAAAACGTTGGTGCTGGTGCAGCGTCAAATGTCACCTGGTCGATTAGTATTCAGGGCGGTCTGGTTCTTCTCGGAAGGGAAACAACTGGCACTATTGCGAAGATCATGCCTGGGCTTAGTCCAAAAGCAAAAACCAGTTTTGTGTTCGGATTTAGCTCTGTCGATATTCTTGTCACCGTTGGTGATCTAGAGAAAACCGCGACTGCGAAGTTGATTGGGCCGTTTTTCCTTACTGTAGGGTAACGAGCCATCAATCCTTTTTTTCTCTT
>CAZGIV010000040.1:0-14679 GCA_964526175.1 uncultured Thermoplasmatales archaeon
CCAATACCTGTGTCATCTCAGGTTCTACCATCGCTGGGAACCATTATGGTATTTGCCTCTATGGTTGGAATAATACCATACATGATAACATCGTCATAAACAACCATGATGCTATCCGGCTATCTGGCGACTATAATACCATCTCTGGCAACAGCGTCTCAAACAACCTGTCTGGTATATCCCTGAATTGTTCCAGCGGCAACACCATCTCGGGGAACAGCATCTCAAAAAATAGACAAGGCATCTACATCGTTTCATCAATCAATAATACTATCCTTAAAACAATTTTCTGAGAAACAAACGACATGCTCTTTTTGAAAACTGCACAAACATCTGGAACCAAAATTATTGGGGGAGACCACGGATACTTCCTAAACTTATTTTTGGAATCAGAATTATTCAGAATAAATGGGCATTACCATTATTCGACATTGATGGTCATCCCGCACTCAGACCCTATGACAATAGAGGCTGATCGTAACTGTAAGATACCGGGAAAAAAATGACCAACGGGTGGCAGCCCCAAAATGATTGGTATACTTAACTCAGATTATGTCTATTACCTCGGCTCTGCGCTTCAGGTGAACGGTGGCCCAAATCAGCCCTAGGTCCTCCAAAGAATCATATATTCTCTCCTTTAAATCAGGCCTAAGAAACTATTTAAAGCCGCTTTCCTTCAAATCGAATACCTATGGATCAACAAAAAAAACAACGTGGATGGCAGATTCATCACCACGAACAACTATTTTTTCGAGCAAGCATGGGTGCTCCGACCATCCGACTCAAATTCTTCCATTATCCATCCTACCGACAAACCGTCATCATCAACCAACCACCCCTAAACTGTAAGCTGAAGACAAAACGGAACAACACATTTTTCCTCTTTCAACAGAAGGTCAGGACAAAAGGAATGATCCCTCTCGAAAGGCTTATTTCGGTCTATCCGCAACCTTCAACAGCATCAGTAAATCAGACATGGGGCAGAATATCAGAGATCCCTCGGCTCATCCAGCGAAAATACACACAAAGCTTCCCCTATTGGCCGATACGTTCATCAGCACTCCAGGACGTCTCCCAAGAACACTGGTTCGCGACCGATGATCTCCTCACATGGGCGAATGCTGCTGGCAACTACATCGGGATGACGATAAAATATCCTGAAAGACAAGACAAGCGGTTAGGCGCTGACCAAGCACTCAAGACCGGCAGTGGCGATTGCGATGAATTCACAGACCTGCTCATCACCCTGGCCCGGATCCGTGGTATCCCCTGTCGACGCCTTACCGGTTATTTCATCCATCCTGCCAACAACGAAGCTGAACCACACGCTTGGGGAGAACTGCTCTCACCAACCATTGGATGGATCCCGGTTGACATCGCGTTACGCAATCTCGGAAAGCATACCATGAACTACGTGATTGGAAAAATTGAGGAATTCAACCCGTTACTTCTCGACTATCAAATACTAAAACAAACCTCTGCGGTACACTATCACTGGGAACGACCTGACCCTCAAATAACCCCCTTGTTCTAACAGTTTCAGGTAACCCCAAGGACGACAAAAAAGAAGAGAAAACCAGTTGCTGTCTTCGTGACTGGATCAGCACCAGGTACCTCGACGGTGACGATGATAAGGATCTTCCCAAACCCAAACAGAGGTTTATCAGCAATCACAATCGAACCGCCAGTTGGAAGGGAGGCAATCGTCCCAGATTTGGTTTTTCCAAGAAGAACAAGTCCGCCATCAACGGCCATGGTCCAATTAATCGAGGAGACATTGGTTGTACCATTGTTGATGATTTCAGCACTGACCTTCAGCAGACCTCCGGTGATGTTTCCAATCTCCACTAGCGTGCTACCCGCGGGCAGGACCGTGATATACGATTCCTTTATTTCCGTATCTGAAACATGTCCATCGGAAACCGTTAACGATACCGTGTACGTTCCCGTCACATTATAGACCCATGAAGGGTTCTGGTTGGTAGAATCAATAGCTCCATCGTTGTCAAAATCCCATTTCCAGGATGAAATCGTGGTGTTTTCAGCAACAGAAAGATCAGTGAATTGCACCAGTAACGGAGTAGTACCGGTCAGGGGTGTACCAGCGAAATCCGCGGTGATATTGACTGGATGCTGGGTTCCGTTTGCACCACCAGAAAAGCAAATGACTTTCCCGTTTCTCCCCCCAGCCATCATCTCCATCGAACCATCACCGATAACATCAGGGATACTTGCGATCGCATCGACCGCCTCCCCATACGGGATTGGTGATGTTAACTCAGAACCATCGACCCCGTTTAAGAAATAGCAGTAATTGTTTGAATATAACGTCCCGACGAACACATCATCGATATCGTCACCACTAATATCTCTACTTGCCGCGACATTCCATGGTTGATCCGCGGTTGCATGAGACCATATAAGAGCACCAGAATACCCATCAATGACCTGAGTGGTATGAATGGTGCTATGCGCGGGTATAATATCAGCATACCCATCACTGTTCACATCACCGATTTTTTCTAACCGAGTGATAAGCACTGATCCGATTGTAAGAGAAAAGATTTGAGTTCCCGTCGCAGCGTTCAGTCCATAGATATGCCCAGAAAAATCACCGATGATGACGTCTTTTACTCCGTCTCCACTTGCATCATCGAGTTGTTCGACGCCCCACACCGAAGACCCTGATGCTTGATATGACCACACCTGAGCACCTGTTACTCCGTTGATTCCTTTCCCATATCCAATCGTTTCTCCTGCATTGGAACATCCTGCGAGCACATCAGGGACTTCATCGCCCGTGAAATCTTCAACGCCGATGACCGCAAATCCTGGTCCGCCTAAGGGATATTCCCATAAGGATACACCGGTTAAACCATTGAGACAGTACACACGTTTTGGACCTGTACCAGACCCGTCATCACCAGTTGTCGCCAAGACATCAAGGATATCATCATTATTATAATCATATCGACAATCAACTTGGTAGACCCAGCCACCACCACCATACTCATGGGTATCATGTGTCCATAAAGTGTTTCCATTCAAACCTGAGAGACATTCAATAGACCGATCCCCACCCGTCGTCCCAACAACAACATCATTGTATCCATCGTTGTTGATATCTTCAGTGATCGCTAAACCATGCTGAGCATAGATGTTCCCAGAGTAGATTTGATGGACCCAGAGTACAACCCCTGCACCAGTCGCACCACCGCTGAAACATCGAATGTTATTATCTTCTGAGCAGATAACGACATCGTCAATCCCATCATTATTGATGTCCGGTATTGCTGCAATCGCTTTCGGGCTGTTATCAGAACCACCAGAGATCTGATACTGCCAGATGACAGAACCGATAGGATAATCGGTATAGCGATTTTCTGGTTGAGTTAGTGTACTATTCGAATCATAGCTGGTATGCTCCGAGGAAGAAAACATTGCAACAGCGTAACGGTACGCAGAGATGTCAGGAAAAGAATCTGGAGAAAGAACCGTATCTGTGTTTTTCTTCAAATTCATACCAGATATTCCTATGATGCTTAGTCCACTAAGAAGGACGCTTATACCAATTAAAGTAGCTATGATCGCCTTCATATTTTTCCCCTATAGGGTTATAAAAGTGAGTTTTGTATTTAAATTTTTGTATACGTTTTTTCCAACGTTTGAGGTAAAATCTTACCAGAAAACACTCTTTTACCATACAAATTTAAATACTATTTCGTATATAATACGGTGGGGATAGAGTACATGAAGAAGATCAAAATCATATGTCTTATCAGTTGTATGCTGATGATCGTAGCTGTTTTCCCTGTCGTTGGTTTTCCAACACAACCAGGGGAGATAAAGACCTTGAATACTACGCAACCACAGGTTCACGTGCCAACACCTGGATATGCACCGATTCCACCACAAGATGCAATAATGGATTCACCAATAGTGCGCGTAAATCCTGAAAAAACAGCAGCTACGATGGATGATATCGTCATTAGCATGCTTGAGCAGGTTGATGCATCGATGTTTCTCAGTTATGAGGAAAACCTGACAAGCAACGGACCACGACCAACTGGTAGTAACAATTGTATCGCAGCGGCAACATACATCTACAATCAATTCGAAAGCCTAGGTCTGGCGGTTCGCTATCATCACTGGAACAATGGGGGGTACTCATCAGATAATGTGGAAGCGACGTTGAATGGTACTGATGAATCCAGCGATGAAATCTACATCATCTGCGCCCATTACGATACCGTGTCAGCAGGTCCTGGAGCCGATGATGACACCTCAGGGACGGCCGCAGTTCTCATGGCAGCGTACATCATGAGTCAATACCAATTCAACCACACCATTAAATTTGTCACATTCTCCGGAGAAGAACAAGGTCTCCTCGGAAGTGCAGTCTATGCTGCTGATGCAGCAAGTCAAGGATGGAATATCGTCGGGGTTCTCAACTGCGATATGATCAGTTATGCAATTACAACAAGCGATGGGCATAACCTTATCGTATTCGAAAATACTCCCTCTGAATGGCTCTACACCTACACCGTTAATATAAACACGGAATATGACGAATATATTCAACTCACGCTTCATCACGGAGGATCCACCTGGGGAAGTGACCATAATTCCTTTTGGGATGAGGGATACGACGCGTTGTTTTATTTTGAGTATACCGAAACACCTTACTACCATACATCCCAGGATACCATGGCACATATCAATGCCACGTACGCGGTAAAAAACATCAGGTTGGTTCTTGCAACCCTCGCAGAACTCGCAGAAGCGGGCCTTCTCAGTAATCCACCAGCGAAACCCACGCTTACAGGCCAAACCAGCGGGGTCATCAATGAACTCTACTCCTACTCAGCGGTCACCACTGAACCTGACGGAGAAAAGGTGTACTATTATTTTGACTGGGGTGATGGGACAAACAGCGGATGGATTGGACCGTTTAACTCCGGGCAACAGGCATCAGCGCAAAAATCATGGGGCGCAGCAGCGAGCTATACCGTACGTGCCAAGGCAAAGGACATCAACCAGGTTTCCAGCCAATGGTCTGACCCGCTGGTGGTGACGATTCTGACGGATCGTGCACCGAACACACCAACCATCAACGGACCAGCAGAAGGCAAACCCGGGAACTCCTACCTGTACACATTTACCACCACTGACCTCGATGGAGACATGGTGTTCTATTACATCGATTGGGGTGATGGCCAGGTGAGCGGATGGGTAGGCCCGTACGCCTCTGGTGCAACCGCCTCAGTGACCCACCAATGGGACGATGAGGGAACCTATGTTATTCAAGCCAAAGCAAAAGACATCTATGATGCAGAAAGCGACTGGGCGACACTTGAGATAACGATGCCGGTAAGTGTCATAAAACAACAGGCAAACCAATTTGACCGGTTCTTCTCGCAGATCAACGTATTCTTTGAAAGCCTCGGTGTACGACTGTTCAACTGAGAGTAGGATACACATCCACTCTTGTCCTTTTTTTCCTTTTTCAGTGAATTCAATCACCGTGAGAATCAACACAATTCCATCCAGAACGAGAGGACGACAAAAGTTTTAAATAAAGATTTCCCTTCCTTACCTCCTACAACCAATCAGAATGACAGGTGTAATTTATGGTAAAAAGCATGTACGATTACGTAGGTGACAAGTGGAAGAAACCAGATACTTCCTTTAAATCACCGCAGAAAAACAGATTGATCCAATGGAGACGAGATCAGAACTTTTTAAAGGTTGATAAACCATTACGGGTGGACCGTGCACGATCACTTGGCTACAAAGCAAAACAAGGCTATATCATCGTTCGGGCACATGTACGACATGGTGGTCTAAACCGACATCAGATAAAAGGCGGGAGAAAACCCTCAGCACGAGGGACAAAGAAGATCACCCCAGCGAAGAACGCACAACGAATCATTGAGGAACGAACAGCAGCTAAGTTCCCCAACATGGAGGTCCTGAACTCCTACTGGGTCGGAAAAGACGGCATGTATCATTACTATGAGGTCATTTTAGTTGACCCAGCGCACCCTTCAATAGTAAACGACCCGAAAATCAATTGGATTTCCGCATTCCCAAACAGACGACGTGTCTTACGAGGAAAGACCAGCGCAGGACAGAAGGGACGTGGGTTGATGTACAAAGGTAAAGGCGTTGAAAAAGTCCGTCCAAGCATCCGAGCGCATCAAAGCAAAGGCAAGTAAATCCATTTTTTTTATCGGACAACCATCACTGGTTTTGCCGCATATTGAACCACTTTATTGGCGACGCTGCCGATCGGGTATTTTCCAAGTGAGCTAGATCCTCTGCTCCCCAGGACAATTAAGTCGCAGCGAAGATCGTTTGCTACATCGATGATGACCGCTGCGATATCTTCTCCTTCTTTCACCATCCCGTTGATTATAAATCCATGGACCCCGATATCATGGATAACGCTGTTGATCATCGTATGTGCCCGTGACTTGATGATCTCATATGATTTTTGATCTAAAAGGTTACGGTCAGACGGCAGTGGGATAATCGCAACAAGGATTAACTCTCCATCATCATCAAGGATCATCATCGCCTTGTTCAGCGCATTTTCCGCTCCTTCTGATCCATCAAAGCCTACTAACACGCGTTTCATAGGTTATTTCTTCCTCCATACCGGACCCTGTGTGGTGTCCTGTATTTCAAACCCGAGTTGTTCAAGGTCTTTTCTGATGCGGTCCGCGGTTTTATAGTCCTTATTCTTCCGTGCGCCTTCCCGTGCAACAAGCAATGTCTGCATGAGTGCATCAATCGTGGGTGTTTCAATGGTTTTTCCGCAGGATTGTACCAGTTCTTGCAGGGCACTGGTGATTTCGGAATCTTTTTTCTGTACGACGTTCGTCGTTGGTTGAAATAATGTCAGCACCGAACCAATTCTAAGATAGATCTCTAAAGCATGCTTGCAGAGATCTGGATTAGGCTGAGGGTGTTGTTCGAAGAACCTGTTGCTTTTATTGACGAACTCAAACAATGAGGCAAACGCTTTGGGTGTGTTGAAATCGTCATCCATTGCTCCCTCAAATTCTTCTTGAAGAAGTTGAATGGTCGTCATATAGGATTTCTCAGATTCTTTGACCATTGCAAGGCTAAGTTTCTTTTGTGTGGCGTTTGTCGCATACTCTTCAAGTCGTTCTTTGACTCGATGGAGCCGTTCACGTCCTTTTTCGATATCGGTAAGTGCTTTTTCACTAAAATCAGGGGGACTCCGATAGTGCGCCTGGGCGAAAAACATCCGTAGGACCTCTGCATCCCATGTCTGAAGCAAATCCTTCACATTGATGATGTTCCCAACGGATTTTGACATCTTCTCCCCGTTAATGGTGAGCAATCCGATATGCATCCAGTAGCGTGCGAACTGTTTCCCGGTCGCAGCCTCCGCCTGCGCCACCTCGTTTTCATGGTGTGGGAACTGAAGGTCCATGCCTCCACCATGGATATCAAACGTCGGCCCAAGGATACTGCAACTCATCGCAGAGCATTCGATATGCCATCCAGGTCTTCCCGCGCCCCAGGGTGATGGCCAGATGGGTTCCCCTGGTTTTGCTTTCTTCCAGAGCGCAAAATCCAAAGGATTATGTTTCTGCTCCCCTGGTTCGATGCGAGCACCTTTTTTCATCTCTGCTATGTTCTGACCGGAGAGTTTCCCGTAATCACTGAATTTTTCAATAGAAAAATACACGTCGCCATCTTCAACGTACCCATAGCCATGCTTAATGATCTGATCGATCATCTGGATCATCTCAGGGATGGCTTCTGATGCCTTCGGGTATAGGTCTGCTCGTCGGACACCAAGGGCGTCAAGGTCCGTAAGGCATCGATCGGTGAATCGTTGTGAGTATACGAGTGGGTCTACACCTTCCTTGTTTGCTGCGGCAATGATCTTATCGTCAACATCGGTGATGTTCTGCACATAGAGAACCGTGTTTCCCTTGTATTCGAAATAGCGTCGAATCACATCAAAGGCAACATAGGTACGAGCATGACCGATATGAGCGTCGCTATAGACCGTCATCCCGCATACGTACATCGTGACCTTGCCGTTCTCAACAGGTATAAATATTTCTTTTTTCCTGGAGAGCGTGCTATATATGTGTAATGTCATCTCCTGCACACTATGACGTTGGCTAATGGAAAGAAAAATATATACTTTATGGATGCTTGGGTGTAACGACCACGTTTATTAGCATTATGAAAACAGAGTGAACCTTTAATTTTATATATATGTAGCTTATTAGGGACTTCCCTTAAGAACAGTTAGCGGAGTGTAGAGAATGGCACGAATCCACGCTCGAACAAAAGGTAAATCAGGTTCCACCCATCCCCTGCGGGAAAAACACCCAGAGTGGAGCTCGTTAAACCCTCGAGAAATCGAAGGACGTATCTTGGAGCTTGCAAAAGCGGAGAAGACAACCAGTGAGATTGGGATGATTTTACGTGACCAATATGCGGTCCCTGATGTTAAAATTGCGACGGGTAAAACGATTACACAGATCCTTACGCAGAATAAGATTACCCAGGAGATCCCTGAGGATTTACAGAGTTTGATTAAAACCGCGTTGAAACTCAAGAAACATATTGATCAACATAAAAAGGATTTTAAAACGAAACGGAGTCTTTCACTAACAGAATCGAAAATCCGCCGTTTGATGAAGTACTACCGCCGGGAAAATCGACTTCCCGAGGGATGGAAGTACAGTTTGGAACAAGCAAAGCTCATGTTCGAATAATGAATATTCCAGTATCTTTTTAGCCTTGAACATGTTTTTCGTTCGTTAGAGTACACGCTATGGCAGAAGATATTTCACAAGCATGTCAGGACGCAGCAGCATTGCTGCTATCGTTTCCGATATCGTCTCGTATTCGGGTTGTATCCCATTACGATGCGGATGGTATCGCTGCGGCAGGAATTCTTTGTAGTGCGGTGTACCGGGCAGGGTATGAGTTTCATGCATCGTTGATGCGAAACCCTTTTACGAAAGGGTTTGATCGATTGAAAAACGAACATAATGAGTTGATTGTTTTTTCTGACATGGGCAGTGGTCAGATAGAGGCCATTGAATCATTTGGTTGTAAAGCAGTCATCCTTGACCATCATCAGTATCTCACTAAGCAGACATCAAAGAATATCGTGCAAATCAACTCGAATGTCTTTGGGGTTGATGGGAACTACGACGCATCTGGGGCAACATTAAGCTATCTGTTTGCAACGGCACTTGATCCTGCAAATGAAGACCTTGCACCGCTTGCCTTGGCTGGTGCGACCGGTGATAAACAGTTCATTGGTGGCGTCCGCGGGTTGAACAAAACCATCCTTGAGAATGCGTTGCAGAAAGGATTTCTCACAGAACAGACCAGCATCAAACTATATGGAGAAACTATCGCGGATGCGTTGTATTATTCTGTAGATCCCTACTATCCGGGTCTTTCTGGGAAAAGCGAAAAAATCGAAACGATGCTGGAACAATTACACATTAAAAAAACAGCATCCATCCAGGAAATACCACCGGAGACAATGACGAAGATACAGTCCTATCTTTTATTCATATTAATCAAAACAGGATGTCAACAGAATATTTTGGATATGACCATACGAAAACGCTACATCGCATCGCAAGGCTGGGAATTGGAACGTTTTGCTGATCTGCTAGATGCGTGTGGGAAAAACGGGTACCGCAGCCTGGGTCTTTCTCTCTGTCTCGGTGATGACACTGCTTGGAAAGACGCGACGGATGTCGAAAAAGAGTATAAGCAAAAACTCCTTGACGGACTTCAAAGCTTAGAACTCGGGGGTATCCAGGAGACAGAGGGGATGAGATATTTCTACTCAGATAATTCTTCGCTTGGCGGGGTCATCGCAGGCATTGCAATGAACTACGTCCTTGATGAGAAGAAACCACTGTTTTCACTGACGCGGAAAGAAACAGACGATGAAATACATATCTCATGTCGTGGGAACCAATACCTCGTGAAACAAGGACTTGACCTGGGTATTGCAATGAAAACCGCTGCAGGAGAACTCGGTGGGTATGGCGGTGGTCATAAGATTGCTGCTGGTGCCACGATTAGCTTTGACAAAGAAAAAGAATTCCTCGAAAAGGTCGATTCTATTCTCATAAAACAGGTAAAGGAAGGATAAGATGAAGGCATTGTGTACAGTCACCCTGGAGTTTAAGAGTGCGAAACAAGCAAAAAAAGTGCTGCAGTCCA
Organism: uncultured Thermoplasmatales archaeon; assembly: GCA_964526175.1. GTDB lineage: Archaea > Thermoplasmatota > E2 > DHVEG-1 > DHVEG-1 > SM1-50. The sequence goes on from CAZGIV010000040.1 coordinate 10,252, forward strand.
TCCAGACGGATGATCAGGGATTCGTGCAATCAAAGGTGAAAGGTAAGACACTTGAGGCAGTCGTGGAAAGTAAATCAGTCGCCTCGCTGTTGCATACCCTTGATGATTATCTTGCCTGTGTATCGGTAGCTGCTGATATTGTTAGGAAATAACGATTTGACATCGACTCGTTTTATGTGTTTTCTTTACACATTACCTCTTTTTTCTTGTGGTATCCCCGATTAAAATAAATTTCATTGACAATATTTAAATACGTCTGTTTCATTCTAAATGTAAGGGAAAAATTCTAGAGGAAGGAAGAATGAAAAAGAACCTTATTGGAATTGTAATTTTCCTACTGCTGATGGGAACGACGGTTCCCTTGATATCGTCTGCATATGAAGACAATCATTCTGTTCTTGCTAATGGCATCATCGAAGAAGAGGACTGTGGGTGCGAATCAGATCAGATTCACCCGTATCAAATAAGCATGGATGATACGATAGGCCAATCACCAAAACCAGTAATTGCAGATGATTTACCATTGTATTTCAGTTGGAAAGATTTTGATGGTGTTGATTGGACAACGACAGCCAAAGACCAAGGCAACTGCGGGAGTTGTTGGGATTTCGCAGCAATGGGCGTATTGGAAAGCATCATCCAGATACGGGAAGGATGCGCAGGTTTGAATCTTGATCTTTCTGAGCAGTACGTTCTTTCTTGTTTACATGCGGCAGGGAGTTGCAATGGAGGGTGGGCGTACAATGCATATCGATACATAAAACAGAACACCTCCCAAGGGAACTACTGCAACGGGATCATCCCGGAATTCTGCTTCTCCTATCAGGTCAATGATGATGTACCCTGTTCAAATGTCAGTCCAGACTGGAGTCATTTCCTCATACCTATCTCTACCTATGGTCGGTGGGTCCCAGACGGGAGTGTTGAGGATCGCGACGCGATTAAAACTCAGATTATGGAAACCGGGCCGGTGGTTGCAACCATGCTGTTCACCTACTACGCGCATGGCCCAGAGAATCTGGAGGAATGGGGTTATACGCATCATAGTCCCACGGATTATTATGCCTATCCTGGCCCTATGCAAGGTACCAACCATCAGGTCGTCCTTGTTGGATGGAATGATGACCTTTCTATCACAAACGGTGGGTACTGGATAGTGAAAAACAGTATCAGCGAAGAATGGGGATATGATGGGTTTTTCAATCTGGAATACGGCAGCCTCAACATTGATAAAACCGACATCAATTGGGTAGATTATAATCAAGAAAATTTCAGTAATTGGACACCGGTTGCATGCATTAATACATCCAGCCTTGAGCAAATGGTGTTTGACGGAAGCGAAAGTTTCGACCATGAAGGAACTATAGTATCCTACGAATGGGATTTTGGTGATGGAACCACCACAACAGGAATGACCACAACTCATACTTATGGCGCCCCAGGTATCTATCTTGCGTCACTTACGGTGACGGATAATTCTAGCAACTCCGATACTGAGACCACCTGGGTCTTTATCAATCAACAGAACCATGCTCCAAAGAAACCATGGTTACTTGGACGTTGGACTGGAATGAACGACACTACCTATCGGTATACGTTCTGGGCGACCGATCCTGATGGGGACGATCTCTATTACTATCTGAACTGGGGGGACACCTATTGGGACGGCGGAGCGGTCGGATGGATAGGACCGTATAAATCTGGTGAGAAGGTCACCTTGGAAAAAAACTGGACTGAAAAAGGAAACTACACGGTTCGTGTGAAAGCATCTGATCGATACGACACAAAAAGCAATTGGGCGACATTGAAGGTAACCATGCCATTCTCTTACGATCTCCCGGTTTTTTGGTTCTTGGAACAATTGCTCCAGCGGTTCCCGCATGCATTTCTGATTCTCCGCTATCTGCTAAGCGGGTAAACCAAATTTTTTTTTCCGAAAACTCTAATCATCCAACGAATGACACAGCATGAGATTATTTTCTTCCCAATGGAAGATGAAATTAAAGAAACTCAGATAACATCTTCATATGAGGATTTTTTATGGTTCGTTTCCTGATAGAAAGAATTGTTTCTAATAAATCGATACTTTCTACCAATCCCTCCATATGCATGGAGAAGGAGTTAGTAAATTTTTTTGCAGTAACAAGGCTGTCAGCCCAAAAGGATATGACACCATCGTAACTACCATGGACGTAATAGATGTTTTCAATCCGAAAATTCAACTCAGTAAAGATATCATCTAATTTTTCAAAGGTTATCTCATCGATCATTTTCTTACTCGCTGGCTGTGTTGTCCGTTTAAAAAGTAAACTGTAATGTTTTAATCCAAGGCTTTCATCATTAATAATAGCAGAGTATCCCCAAACTGTTTTTTCTTTCTCAACTTTCTTAAGTATCCGCCATACTTTTTGTCGAGAAAAACCGCATTTTTTTGCTATGTTATCAATACTATCCTTGCCATTTGACTGTAGGATACTTAGTACTTTTTGTTCGTCTTTGGCCATAACTTCTTTACTGCTTTTCGTCATGCTGTTTTCTTCCGTCTACTTCTGTATTCTCCAGAGTGAAATGTTCTTTCGCGTTATAATATTATTCATCAGGGACTTGAGTAGGAAAATAAGGTATTTCTTCTATTATCTCTGTTGTTTCTCTGAAATCGTGTTCTCAAGGTATATTTTAACTGAAATGAGTATGGTGAACATCATCCTCATAAAAATTAAGTATACATCGAGGGATAACCTTCTTATGATGCGATTCGACCTTCAAGCTAGATTTACCCTGAGTGGGGATGTCTCAGGCCTGACCAAAGACTTTGAGAAGTTTATCACAGCGGCGAACGAGTCCATCCTGAAAAAAGGCAAAGAGAAGCTTGCAGTCATCGAACAGTTTACCCTTGAAAGGGAAACACTTACTCTGTCGATTACCTCAGAAGGAACTCTCCGTCCGCATAACACGCTTCTCCAAATCAAAAACGCACTCAGTAAAGAGCTTGGGAAGACCCATCATGTTGGTGTGCGTGGCATCACCATTGATAACTATATGATTTCTTTTGATCTTACCCGTGAACCACTCAAAGACGTCAACATCCCGTTTGCAGAGGTAAAAATTCATGGTAAACAAGCAACGATACTCCTCTCAGATGTCTCTGAGGAGTTCCTGCGAAGGAACTACATCGATCGGATGATGAACCTTGTCAAGGAAAAAGTAGAGAACCAGTTTTACGAGGGAAAAGCAGAGTTCTGGAAGCTTATTTGGAAATCTGAGGAGAAAAAACCGATTTGGACAAAGGATCCAACTGAAGAAATGGAAAGCCGGGGGTGGCTGAAGCAGGGTCCGACAAAGGGGAAATGGTTCTATCGTCCTCAAGCAGCAGCCCTCCTGAAAACCATGGAGCGTATCGCGATCACTGAGGTACTCCAACCACTCGGGTTTCTGGAGGTCATCGAGTCTCACATCAAACCGTTTGATATCTGGCTAAAAACCGGTCATATGGAGGGTATGCCGTACGAGTTCTACTATGTCGTCGAACCAAGAACCAGGGATGCGAAGGACTGGGAGCGGTTCATAGACCTGACGAAGATCACCAAAGAGGTGCCTATCGAGGAGCTGCAGAAGAACCTTTCTGCACCATCCGCTGGTATTTGCTATGCCCAGTGTCCGATGATTTACTGGTCGTTTAAGGGCAAGACCATTGCAGAGAAATCACTCCCTGTTTTAGTGTATGATAAAACCGCTATCTCCGCCCGGTATGAATCTGGGGGACGACATGGGATTGAACGTGTCGACGAATTCCACCGCATTGAACCAGTCTACATCGGGACACGTGAGCAACTCTTACGTCTTCGGGACAAACTTTTGGAGCGTTACAAGCATGTGTTCAATGACATCTTTGATTTAGAATGGCAAATGGCATGGGTCACACCCTGGTATATGCAACAGGCCGGGAAAATCAGTGACGAAGGCACCCAGGATACCGGCACAATTGACTTTGAGGCATACATGCCGTACCGGGGGACACGGAAAGACTCAGAATGGCTTGAGTTTCAGAACCTCAGCATCCTTGGAGATAAATACATCACTGCGTTCAACATCAAAGCGCAAAAAAGCGAGCTGTGGAGCGGTTGCTCAGGGATCGGTCTTGAGCGATGGACCACCGCGTTCCTCGCACAGAAAGGACTAAATCCAAAGCACTGGCCAGAGGGATTTAAAAAATATCTTGAGAAACTTCCTGAAGGAATTGAATTTCTGTAAATCTGAGAAGAGGTCATGGAAAAAACCTTTTAAGGAAGCATCTCTTCCTGGCCCTGTATGGCAAAGAGACGAAAGGAAGGAACTGACGTAGAAGAATCACTCGATTTCCAGATACCGAAATTCGATGAAGAAGCATTCATGAAAAAGGAACGGCGGAACATCAAGACTCTTTTCATC
>CAZGIV010000041.1:0-14505 GCA_964526175.1 uncultured Thermoplasmatales archaeon
GAACATGTTGATAGCAAACAGGTTGAAGAACACTGCAATCGTGATAAAAATCGCGATAACAAAATCCGGAACAGATGCTGCCATAACAAGGGGGATGAAGATAACAACCCAAGGAACAAACCCTGCGATACACCCGATGTTAAACGACGTCCATATCGTTTTTGTCGTTGTTTGATTATGCAGCTCCATCATCAGACCCATGAGGTTCATCACAGCAGTCAGGGTGAATAATGCAAGTAGAGTTCCAAAATCGTAAATGGTGACAAGCATCGCTATGAGGAAAATCATAAGAGATGCACTTAATGAATATTCATACCATCGGGCTGGATTGATATGGTTTTTGAGGTTTTTTACATACCATTTGTACAGCACGGTTGAGAGAAGGATATGGGCGGTTGCTGACATAAAAAGAAACAAAGCGACGAGCGGTCCGATTTGTATATTGAAAAATGTTTCTGAAACTGGAGAAATCGTATTGGTCACTGCATTGTATTCAGGGCGCGTAAAGGTCAAGGGAAGAGTAAAAGCATTACTGAGAAGCAGCATTACGATTCCTTGGACCATATGGATAACGCCCATCACTGCGTTAAAGGTCCGTAATTTCTTAAAACGGACGTCCCCTTCCTGAGTGAAACACTCAACTTTGTTTGGATCACATGTCCCAGCAGGTACGGTAAATGCTCCGTAGGTGCTGCATTTGGGGCAGGTTACATATAGTTTTTCTCCAGGTTTTCCCTGAATAGTAAATTGATGTTTACACGTTGGACACATAATCTTCATTTCAGACATGCCTTTTATTCTCCCTTCATCACTCTTAATTAAGAATTGATTTTGACTATTTCTGTTTTGCGGAAGAGGGAGTTTATGAAAAAATGCGTGATAAAAAATATTTATATAGGGCGTCTCGGTTAGATAATCATATGAAAAGAAGTATCGTCTTATCCTTTGCTATAGCATGTATGTGCCTCTGTCTTTTCCCAACTGTTCTTGCCCATGTACCCTATTTAGAGCGCCGCGACTCCTCTGTACAACAACCTTTTCAAGTGCGAAGGTCTATTACACAATCGATAGCTGTCTATTCTTGGCTAGAAACAGATGGGGTGAATCCATCAACTGATATCGATGTGTATAGTTTTACGATAAAGGATCAGCCACTACGGATTTATCTTGAGGTTATTGTACCGGTCTGTGATGGATATTATGCGAATTTTACCCCTTGGTTCGCGCTCGTTGGCCCTGGGCTTCCTCCATCGAATCAAACGCTTCCTTTCGATCTTCCATTAGGGTACGGTGTGATCGTTAAACAGGATGCCCCACCTGGGAATTCTCGAGAAGAGTTTTATGAACCATTCGGTGGAAAATCATATTATCAGGGACCACGGTTTGATGAGACCGTATACATCTGGGGAACATATTATGTCTATTACTGGGATCCATATCAAAAAGGTGGGGATTATGTTGCTGTTTTAGGATATAAGGAGCAGTTCCCGCCATTGGATATCCTCAGAGCATTAATCAATACCCCTTTGATACGACATGACCGTGAATTGCACCTACCGTCGAGTGAGTAAAATGTCTTTATGAGAGAAGAACAACAGAAAAATCAGCTTCATGAGTTGTTTAACAAACAACGGTTCGCTGTTATTGCCACACAGGCGAGTAACAAACCATATACCAGTTTAGTTGCATTCTCTTCGACAGAGGATCTTTCGTATCTTATTTTTGCTACGTTGCGACAGACCAGAAAATACGACAACATTCTACAAAATGCAAAAATCTCTATGCTTATTGATAATAGAGAAAATCTTTCATCTGATGTTAACAATGCCATTGCAGTGACCGTTATTGGTCATGCATCTGAGATTAAAGACAACAGACAACATTTTATGGATATTCATCTTAAAAAACATCCGTATCTGAGGGAATTTCTGCAGGATGCGAATTGTGCATTGATTGGTCTGTCTGTAGAAAAAATCATTATCGTTCGGAAATTTCAACAAATAACTCTTTTTGACCCTCAACATACAAAGAAGCAACCATCGTAAATTAAAAATTTTATGTTTTCCAAAGAGCTTGACTTTGACAAGAATCAATTTGATCGGCATGGTTGATTAGGAGTACTATTCCATTAATTTCGTGATTTGCCTTCTGTTATAAAATTTTTTTTATCTACTAACAATTCCTCTATCGGATTAAGCAAACTCATCCTTTTCTTTGTTATTAAAAACTGGATAGACTTGCTCAATTAAAAGTTCAATTCCTTAAGATGAAACTATCCCACCGTATTATAGAAATTAATATATAGTTAAGAGATTTACAGGTATGATAGACTCATCCGCTAAAATCAGAGTCCTCCAAAGACTCTGCATAGGTATCTGTCGTTGTTTTAGAGGATTATTAAGATAAAAAAAATTTATATCAGCAGCATCAAAATAGTGAAATTGAGGGAGTATGATTAATAAAATTTTTTACTCTATCTTTCAGCAGGGAAGTAAAACGATGTTTTACAGTAGTCTTTTCTTCCCAAAAAAAATCAGAAATGATGTGTTTATTCTCTATGGATTTGTTAGAAGAACTGATAATCTTGTCGATACCTTGCCACAGGACAAAGAAGGATTCTATAAATTTAGACAAAAATATGAACAAGCGCAACAAGGGACCACAACAGGGGATGTCGTGATCGATTCCTTTGCAGAATTAGCTCAAAGAAAAAATTTCGATCCAAAATGGACTGACGCTTTTCTTGATTCGATGGAGATGGATTTAACAAAAAAAACGTATGATACACTTGATGAGACACTTGAGTATGTCTATGGTGCTGCAGAGGTTATGGGTTTATACATGGTCAACATTCTTCATCTGAATAAGAACGCCTATGTCTACTCGAGATATCTTGGACGAGCGATGCAATGTATCAATGCTATTCGAGATATAGCTGAAGACCTTGAATTTGGTCGATCGTATATTCCTTTATCAGATCTTGAACAATATGATTTAAAAAGCCTTGACTATCACTATACAAAGCAACATCCGCAACGTTTTTCAGGACTTATTAAAGGTCAAATTTCTCGGTACTGTCACTGGCAAAAAATCGCTGAAAAAGGATACCGATATGTTCCAAAAAGATATCTCATCAGTGTAAAAACTGCTTCAGATATGTATAATTGGACTGCAGAACAAATCCTAAAAAACCCTTTTGTCGTCTACCAGTGGAAAGTTCAACCTCTGATTATTAAAATTCTCACCACGGTGCTTACAAACATCATCGATCCCACCACCAGAAAAACGTGGTTGTCCACCTCTGCGCCACATTTAGGATGTGACACATTGATACAAAACAGTCAATCCCCTGATTGAAAACAATCAACAATCACAGTATACGGCTAGTTCTTGAAAAAAAGTTTTATCCAACATTTGAATATGAAAATTTGATTACCCGGGCATCGATAGGTTTCCAATTTTATATAACTTATAATTGCTAAAAAGATATCGTCTAGAAGGTAAAGCAAAGAGCAAAAAAGGTCTTGTTTGATATAAAACCACAATCATATATATCTGAATATCATTCAACAAATTTATGACACAGGAAGTCCCTTTCAATGTAATAAAGAAAATTGAAGGTGTTGAAATTCGTCATTATCCTGAAGTGATATTCGCTGTCGTTGAAGACAATATTAACGACTCTGGTTTTGGCTTACTTTTTCAATATATATCTGGTGAAAATAAAACACGCAGGAAAATAGCAATGACTGCACCAGTGGTGACCTCTGAAAAAATTAAAATGACAGCACCAGTCATCACCCGTAAAAATTACATGGCTTTTGCTATTTCATCCTCATATTCGAAGGAAACAGTCCCAGTACCAACCAATCCTGCAGTAAAAATAGAGATACATCCTGAAAAGACAATGGCGGTTTTTCGATTTAATGGCCGTAGCAGTGAAACAAAAGTACAAAAATACATCCAAGAATTGATTACAACATTGAAGAATCATACAATGCAAATAAAAGGTGAACCGGTGTTAATGAGATATAACAGTCCATTTACTCCGGGGTTTTTACGGAGAAATGAAGTTGCAGCTGAAATAGATACTATAAAATAAAACATGAGAAAATGTGAGTGAGTCTGTATGAAAACATATGATGTAATTGTCGTAGGAAGTGGTTCGGGTGGAGAGATTGTTGACGCTGCAGTATCTCATGGGATGACTGTTGCATGGGTCGATAAAGGACCACTGGGGGGAACATGTCTGAATGTGGGCTGTATTCCTTCAAAAATATTGATTTATCCAGCAGATAGAATCATGGAGATACGAGAAGCAAAAAAACTCGGGATCACCGCGGAGATAACAGATATTGATTTTCACGCAATCATGGAACGGGTACAACAACCGATCCGAGAAAGTCATAAGGGGATGGAACAAGGGATAAAGCATGCAAAGAATTTAGACTATTACAAAGGCGAGGGACACTTCATAAAAGACTACACCATTGAGATCCTAGGACAAGAAATCAAAGGAAAAAAAATCTTTCTTGGGTCTGGTGCACGACCGCTCATCCCTCCTATAACAGGATTGGATGCGGTTCCGTATCTCACCAATGAAAATGTTTTTGACGTAAAAGAAAAACCTGTCAGTATGGTTATCATCGGTGGAGGATATGTTGCCGTGGAGTTCGCCCATTTTTTCTCAGCAGTGGGAACCAAAGTTTCTGTTTTCCAACGAGGAAACCGATTGATCCCGAATGCAGAGCCTGAAATCTCGGAGATATTACAAAAACAGTTGATGAAACGAATGAATATTTATCTTAACACAGAAGTATCAGAAGTAAAAAAACAAGGAGACGAAATAACCGTCGTAGGCAAGGATAAGCGTACTGGAAAAGAAATAACCCAGACGTCTCAGAAGGTTTTCGTCGCAGCAGGTCGGAAATCAAACGCGGATGTATTAAAGGTTGAAAATACTGGGGTAACAACAGACCCTCGCGGGTACATCCAAGTGAATGAATATCTGGAAACAAGCAAGGAAAACATATGGGCGTTTGGAGACGCGATTGGAAAAGAAATGTTTAAACACGTAGCAAACGAAGAGGCAACAATTGTCTGGCGAAACGCTTTCCATGACCACAAAACGAAAATGGACTATCACGCGATACCTTATGCTGTGTTTACGTACCCGGAGATCGCTGCGGTGGGGATGACAGAGGAAGAAGCAAAGAAGAACAATAAAATCCTTATTGGTAGTGCACGATACTCTGATGTCGCCAAGGGAGAAGCAATGATGGAGCATGACGGGTTTACAAAAGCGATTATCGATAAGCAAACCGAAAAAATCTTAGGATTTCATATCATTGGCCCGTATGCATCCATATTGATACAAGAAGTAATCAATGCAATGGCTCTTGGAGGGGATATTCAGTTTCTCGCTCATGGGATGCATATTCACCCTGCGCTTCCTGAACTGATTCTAAGGACCTTGGGAAATCTTCAAGAGGTATCATAAATTTAACGTCTATCGAAGCACTTCTAAATCAATTGCCTCATCAGGACAGATTTCTGCGCAACAGTAACATCGTATGCATTTTAAGTAATCAACCTGTGCTTTTTGATTTATAATTTTTATCGCCGTCTTCGGGCAGATCCTTACACATTGGCCACAAGCGGTGCATCTGTCAGTTGGCATGGGACTACGGCGTGGTGTTTTTCTTCCGGTTATGAGATAGTCAACGGTCGAAGGTAAACGAAAACCCGGGTATTGCACATCTTTTGGAGACAGCAAAGGATAGGTGATATCCGTTGGCCATAAACCCCTAATCTTTGCTTGGCGCAATGTTGGGACCCCTATTGGTTCAATGCCAAGCATCTCACATATCGAAAGATCCATGGCGATGGCATGGTCTGAGGCAAGCAGTACGCCAAGGTCGACTGGTTCTCCTGCGGCAGGGCCATCTCCTTGCATGCCGATGATTCCATCCATTATGAACAAATCAGGAGGTCTGATCGAAAGTACGTCTAGAAGCATGCCTGCAAACGCTGATTTTTTGATGAATAGAGAATGATATTTTGCTTTGGTTAACCCAGGTATCGCACCATACATGATCTTCGTTGCGAGTGTCATGATCATAGCGGAATGGGTTTTTATTTTAGGCAAAGCAATGATTTTATCAGCGTCGAGAACGAAAGCACAAACGGAAGTGCGTTTCAGTTTTTTCCCTTGAGGGATTGTGATTTTTTTCACACGAGTATCATAGTTTAATTCTATCCCCAGTGTGTTAGCGACATCTTTCAACCCTGATTTCGTATAGGCCTTCTCCAGTCGTCTCCTGGTAAATTGTCCAGAGGGTGAATCACCTATGAAAGGAATACCCCCTACCTTAAGAATTGCCTGTGCTACCGCATGGACCACGGCAGGATTGGTAACAACTGCTTTTTCTGGTTCGCTTGGCGAAAGAAGATTTGTTTTTAATAACACTCGTTCTCCGCGATTGATATATTTTTTAATTCCACCAAGCGGGTTAAGAAGTGATTCAAGGTCGATATCAGTGTAGTTGTTTTTTTGAATACTCACCATTTGAGTATTTTTTATAGGATCGTCTTTCATGTCTTTTAATCAACTCATCTATAGGAGGGTGTCTCAATCAGATATCTTATCGAGTTTTATAACTAGCTTACTGGCATTTCAGTCAGCTGTAAGGTCCCTGTTAATTGTTTATGTTTTCGCAGGATTTGTATCTCGATAATCTCTCCAGACTTTCGTCGCCAGATGTATCGTCTTACATCTTCCATTCCTTTTACGGTTGCATCACCAATTTTTACAATAATATCTCCTGGTTTCAACCCAGCATAATACGCAGGGCTTTCTTCATTGATACGGACGATAAGTGCTCCTTCTTCGGTTGCGAGATTATAGTAGGAGGCAAGTGTTGGATTCATATCCATTCCAAGGATCCCAAGCCAGGGTCGTGTTACATGTCCGTAGGTGATAAGTTCGTTTGCGACATCCTTTGCGATATTGATAGGGATGGCAAAGCCAATACCTTGCGCATAGGGGATGATTGCATTGTTAATGGCAATGATTTTTCCCTCACTATCGATGAGAGGTCCTCCGCTGTTTCCCGGGTTGATTGCTGCATCGGTCTGAATCATGTTTTCTAAAACACCTCGTTGAGAGGGGATGTTGCGTCGTACTGCTGAGACGACACCAACAGTGACGGTTGGTCCACCAGTGAGGCCAAGTGAATTCCCAATGGCGATCGCTGTTTGTCCTGGTTTGAGTTCATCGGAGTTACCGAACTCTCCTGAGTAGAAATTATTGCCATTTATTTTGATTACCGCGATATCGGTGCTTGGGTCTGTTCCAATGACGTCCCCTTCGTATTTCTTGCCATCACAGAGATAAACATCGACGGTGTTTGTTCCCTCGACGACATGGTTATTTGTTAAAACGTAGCCATCAGGATTCATAATTATCCCTGAGCCGACACCGGTCATTTCAAAGCTATTAAATAGGTTGTATCTCAGACGTCGTTTCGTGGTTACACTGACGACACAGGGACTTATCTTTTCTACTGCTTTGATTATTTTTTCTTCGTTAGACATTTTTGATATCCCCCATTTTTTTTCTATGTACACTCCTATAGTTAACAATTGTTAATTAACTTTTCTATATAAAAAAACATTAATTCCTCAGATCGTATTGCACAGCACCAGATCAAGGTACATTACCATATTAATAGGATCAGGGGATCTGTGAAAATTCCTTCAGATCTTTCGCACGCAATGTCTTGTTGGTACGTTTTTGGTTCCCAAGGCTATCAAACGGTTTTTCCCCATAATCATGCCCAGGATACACGATTAATCCTTCGGGAAGACGCATAATTTTCTCATGCAGGGTAGAAAACATCTCAGCAAGACTACCTCCGGGCAAATCAGTTCTCCCGCAATCTCCGATAAACAAGGTATCACCGGTCAATACTGCTTTCTCATCAACAATAATGCAGATACCACCCATCGTATGACCAGGGGTTAAAAGAAAATCAAGACGGATATTTCCCAGTTTTAATTGACTTCCATCAGTGACGATAATATCCGGTTTTATTGGTAATTTACTTCCGTCTTCTTCAGAGGCTACAATCTTTGAAGAGGGGAATAAATCTTTAATATGTGTGCTCTCAGCGGAATGATCACTGTGATAATGGGTCAGTATAATATAGTCAAGCATCAAGTTTTTCGACGCAAGTAGCTGAAGCGATTTCGTTGCATCAAAACCAGGATCTACAACCGCTGCTTTTTTATGAACAGGACAATACACAACATAGCTAAAATTATCATGTCCGACTCTGATTTGTTCAATAGCCACACAATCATCTCACATTGGTAATAGCCTTGATTTTTATTTAAGTACTCCCGCATGGCATATATATAATTAGATATATAAAGGTAGATTTGACATAAACGTTTTTTTAAAAATGGATGAAAAATTGATGGAAGGCGGAAAAAACTCTTACATCCTGGAAAAGTGATTTTTTATACGAACATTAACTTTTTTATCACCCAATGTATTTCTCCATTACGAAGAGGCATTGTTTTTTTACGTTTCCAGCCTCGCAAACCAGGAAACAAAACAAGAGAAAGAGGCTGAAAAGAGATGCCAACACAAGTTAGCGACAAACACAGAAAAAAAGAAGAACCTCATCATCGAAAACGACACATCGTTTTTACACCGCAGACATCTGCATTACTTGTTATTGACATGCAGGATTATTTCTGCAATCCAATATCTCATGCATATTTTAAGGATTCGACAGCTATACTACCCAATATCCATCAACTCATCACCAATTATCGAGAACAATCCCTTCCTGTTATCTTCACTAGATACGCATTACTTCGAACAGAACAACCAGGCGCCATGAGCCGTTGGTGGAACGACGTCCTGTATGATGACAATAACATGTCGCATATCATTGATGCATTCCACCTACGTCCACAGGAACATACCATCCGAAAAACACAATACAGTGCCTTCTTTGAAACAGATCTTGATCAGATACTAAGGAAACAGCACGTTACCACGATTGTAATCACCGGGGTATTGACCCACCTCTGTTGTGAAACCACCGCACGAGATGCATTCATGAGAAATTACGATGTGTTCTTCGTAACTGATGCCACAGCATCAGATACACCGACGTTACATACGGCAAGTATCAACACACTCTCTGATGGTTTTGCCACGATGACATCTGCCAACGAGGTTTGCACATGGATCAAAGAAATGAAGTAACGATCATCGGTGCTGGCCCAGCAGGTATTACTGCAGCGATATACCTCAAAAGAACAGGGTTGCATCCAATCCTGCTGGAAAAAAACGAACCCGGGGGTCTTCTGAGACATGCCTTTCTTGTCGAGAATTATCCTGGGTTTCCCCGTGGCGTTAACGGAATAAAACTAGCAGAACTGTTTGTACGGCAACTTCACAAGGTGGGAATGTCAATTACAAAATCAGAAACAAACCATATTACTCATAAGGATGGTTCCTTTTTTATTGAAACCAATCAAGGTCGTTTCGTTTCACCATCAATCATCATTGCTTCTGGGACGAGCCCAAGAACGTTAGGAATTAAGGTTCCTGCCTTACTTGAAGGAACACGGCTCTTGTATGACCCTTTTTCAATACCTCTACAAGTAAATAGAACAAAAAGAAGAATCCTTGTTATCGGTGGAGGAGACATCGCATTTGATTACACATGTACTTTGTTGAACTGGGGCCATGAGGTGACTATCGTCTGCAGATCAGAACCGACCTGTTTAACACTCCTTTTAAAACGAGTACAAAAAAAAGGAGCTACCATTTACACCAAGTGCGTCCCTGAAGAAATCACTAAGCATCCTACGGGGATCTTTCTAAAATGTCGACAGAATCGCCACGTAAAAGAGTTTGCTGCTGATTTCATCCTTGTCGCATGCGGAAGAAAACCTACTATCTCCTTTCTTGCTCCCTTAATAAAAAAATGCTTCGAGAACACCTCAGATTTTCCTCAGACCTGCATTCCAGGATTATATGGTGCTGGAGATGTTGTGCGTGGAACGTATCGCCAGGTAGGAGTTGCTGTTGGTGATGGTATCCGTGCAGCAATGATGACGGAGCGTTATCTCAAAGACAGATTGGTGAGACGATGAAGATTCTTGCTGAATACGGACGAGATGATCTCGCAAAAGTGTACATCGCAAAATTACGAGAAGAGAACCACCAGAGATACCTTATCGAGTTTGTTGAATCGATTCAACCTCCACTCCCCAGAGAAAAGAAATGGGTGTTGATTGTTTCTTCTATGTTCGGGTGTCCGGTTCAATGTAAAATGTGTGACGCGGGTGGTGATTTTTCAGGGGGTCTTACTGTTGAGGAGCTTCTGGCTCAAATTGATTACATGGTACGTCGGAGGTTCCCTGATGGAAAACCATCGACGAAAAAATTTAAAATCCAATTCGCACGCATGGGCGAACCCTCCTTAAATCCTGCTGTACTTGAGGCATTGGAATCCCTCGCGAGTCGTTACGATACATCAGGATTGCATATCTCAGTTTCTTCAATCGCACCAAAGACTACAGCTGCGGAGAGTTTTTTTAACGAACTCCTCAGAATAAAAAACAGATATTACTCTCAAGGTAAGTTTCAACTTCAATTCTCTATTCATACTACTGATGAACAGAAACGAAATGAGTTAATCCCAGTACACAAGTGGTCATTCGATGAGATAGCCACCTATGGAAAACGTTTCGCTCTGCCGCAACAAGGTGATCGAAAAATCACGCTTAATTTCGCGCCAATCGTTGGATATCCAATTGACGTTGACACGATTTACCACTATTTTGATCCAAAAACATTTCTAATAAAACTGACACCAGTAAATCCGACGTTCCGGTCAAAGGAATCATCTTTTGTCTCAGCAGTTGATCCCAACGATGCTACCTCATCTGATGATCTCATAAAATCATTCAGAAAGAAAGGATATGACGTTATTCTCAGTATTGGTGTTCTTGAGGAGAATCAAATCGGTAGTAACTGTGGTCAATTTATTCAACGAGCACTTGGTATCTATCACCGTCCTGAGCAAAGTTACGAACTCGAGCGATATATTATAAAATCACCTGATAATGAAAAATAATTTTTTATGAAAAAATATAGGATAGTTACCTAGATAGATTCATTTAGAAAGGAATTTGTTTACAAATAATTCATTCTAAAGAGAGATTTATCAGTTGAAAATATATATCAGTAATTTAATTATAAATATATAATATAAACAATATTTAAATTTATTTGAGAAAAATTTTCATAAATTGAAATAATATACCAAAGGTTTTTATAAGTTGAGGATATTTACATTATTATAATATAGGGAGAGAAAAAGATGGCTTTAGAAACAATAACAGAAGCAGTAAGTAGCGGGCTGAATAATGCTATTCAATCAATGATATCCTATCTGCCAAACATCCTTGCAGCAATAATAATACTTATCATCGGCTATATCGTCGGTAAACTTGTCGGAGGGGCTATCAGAAAACTATTAGAAAGGGCAAAGATTGGTGAAAGATTATCGAAAAGCCCGCTAATAAATCGAATGCTGACAATCCTTAATATAACATTTGAAAGATTAATTGGGACGCTTGTCTCTCTTTTCTTCTACGTGATATTCATACTTATCGCTATTAATATTCTTGGAATTGAGATGCTTAGCAACTTTGTCGAGCTTGTACTGTTATATCTGCCGAATCTGATAGCAGGCATCCTTGTTTTAATCATTGGCCTTGTCGCTGTTGAATGGATTGTAGGATTCATTAGAAATACTATCAATGAGTACAAGATCGCAGGCGCAGAAATCATATCATTAATTTTTAGAGTAATCTTGATACTGATAGTGATTGTAATTACTCTTGACCAATGGAAAATCAATACTTCGATTATCTATACCTTTATTCAACCGCTCGCTTGGGGAGTAGCAGCTGCAATTGCTGTAGCATTTGGATGGGGGTTCAAGGACATTGTTGGCGAATGGGGAAAAAAGATAGCATCAGATTGGAGTAAAAACAAGAAATAAAAAAAAAAAAAAAAAAAAGATGTCTATTGAACTCCTCCAATCAAGAACAAGAAGACGAACCCAGTTGCGGTCTGCTGTTCATCGCCAATCGTTACAATGATGGTGACTCTCCCGATTCCAAACACGGAAGAAGTAACGGTCTGATTCTCGCCAGGTAAAATTCCTGGAATCAAACCCGCTTTTGATCGTCCTTTAAGCAAGATGCCACCTTCGAGATTGATGCTCCAGGGGACCTTCTGCAATGGTAGTTTTCCTTGGTTTTCCACGCTAACAGAAACACCTCTGCCGCCATCCACCGTAACCAGAATATGTGGATTTTGCTCGATCATAAAGCTCACCTGTTGTTCTTGCTCTGCGTTCCCATTCTTGTCCACGGAATAGAACGACACAGCATGGTTCCCATCCTCGGAAACGATGAACGGTGCCATATAGGTCAGCCACTCGCTCGAGTCAAGCTTATACTTTGTGTAATCCACACCAGATCCGTTATCGGTCGCAGTTAACGTCACGGTCACATTACTGATGTACACGCCCTGATTTAGTTCTCCATTTAACGTGCAGACCGTTACCGGTGGTACGATATCAGAGACATGATATTTCCAGATGAACTCACTACCGGTCCCACTTAAAATCTCACATCCTTTCAGCTCGTTTCTCCCATCGGAATCAAAGTCACCGATGTTCATCCCTGCAAGCATCCCGGTGGGGTCCGTAAGGGTCGCTTTTTCATAATACCCTGTACCATTCCATCCAATGACATGAACATCTCCTGTTCCAAAACAGAATTCATTATGACCGTCATTATCCGCATCCCCGAGTGCGACCGATTCAATGGTCGGCAACCCGCCTGGGTACTGTCCGTTCCAGACCTGTTGATACGTGCTCCCGTCCCATTCGAACAGCCACCCTTGTGGTGGTGTGCCTCCGTAGCATCCGATCCCTATCTCAGGGGTCCCGTCACCGTCGATATCTGCGACCCCGTTCCCATAGACCGTTGCACTGCCATAGTTCGTCCAGACTGGTACTCCATCCCAGCTTTGAGTATCTGCATTCCAGTTCAACGCCCAGGTCCCTGCGGTTGAGGATTGACCATTAGAGACATCTGCAATGACCTCTGTGAGACCATCGTTATCAACGTCTCCACTCCATACCATGGGGCATTCCATAGAAGCACCACCAGGGCATGACCAGGACGTCTCATAATAGAAGGATTGAGTATCAGAATCCCATCCTAACGCGGTCACATGTTTATCCCCAGTTCCCATGTTCGGGGCGTTCGCAATCAGCACTTCCAGATGGCCATCATCGTTATAGTCACAGGCATAAATATCAAAGACGAAATCAACTCCAGTGCCATGATACCAATCTAACTGGGTGAGCGTCGTTCCATCATACTGGTAGGCGTACACCCCGTCGGCGGTAGAATACGCCCATGAGATGCATAGGATGAGACTTCCGTCTTCATTGAGATCAGCAACACATGCCCCTGACGGGACACCCCCACCAACGACCCATGAATACTCCTGCACATATGTTTCTTGTGTGGCATCATAAGAAATGATACGACACATACTTGTAGTCTCATATCCACCAATGATGACTTCGTTTATCCCATCACCATCAATATCACCCACAGGCTGCGCAAACTCAGCCTCGCCATTCCCTCCATAGGCATGGCTCCATTGTAGCTCCCAGCCATCTCGCGACGCTGCTGATGGAGACAGCATAGGAAGAGCAACCGGTTCATTTGGAACATCTGATGATATACTTGTTTCGTTTCCTGCTTTAATAATAGATATCGTCGAGGTGAAAATCAACAGCATACATAATATGATCCCTGTTACTTTCTTCAACATTTCTTCTACCCCACTTTACTAAACCATGAGGTGTTATTTAATATTATGCAAGAGATAAAAACAATGATGAATTGAAGAAATAGTGGAATTTAAACAAAAAAATAAAGACTAAAAAAAAAAAGTGCTGAGAGGGAAACTCGAACGTGAATTTATCAACACTGTTATTGGGTTTATATCCATTGAAGAAATTTTTTATCTATTTTGGATAATACTTTTTAGTTCAGAAATGTCTTTTTTCACACTTTCCACTTCTTTTAATTTTTCCTGTTCAAAGGTTGTCATTATTTCAGTTAAATCGGTGGTAGTGGTATAGATATGGACAGGTCTGCCTTTTCCCTTTTTCTTCAGATCCCGTTTTTTTACCCAGCCTCTCCTACGTAATTCTTGCATTGCAATACTTACTTCCGGCTGTCGAAGATCTGCTCCCTGTTCAACATCAGCACATTTACATTCATCAAATTGTGAAACACAGATCAATGTTTTCACAAGATTCTTAGGCATCCCTAACTTGACGAATAATTCGATGACTTTATCATCGTCCTTATCCAATG